>NZ_PDKN01000009.1 GCF_004116335.1 Candidatus Marinarcus aquaticus | reverse complement strand
ACAAACCTCTTCTTTTAAAGAACTCTTCAGACCAAAACTTTCTATCGTTCCTCTGAAATTGGACGGGAATTATAGACAAATTCTTACCCCTTGTCAAGGGTTTAATCTAAATATTGGCTTAAATTTTTGATTTTTTTTGTTTTGTATAATATATGAGTGAGTATTCTGTATACAGAATACTCATAATAAAGGTTATTGTTGTAGTTTATTGATAATTTTAATTAAATACTCTGCTGAGTTTTTTGCTGATGATTTTAAGAATTCATCAAAATCAAACCCTGCATCCATATCTGCTGTATCAGAAATGGCTCTTAAAATAAAGCAAGGTACATTTAAAGCATCACATACAACAGCTACACTTGCACCTTCCATCTCTAATGCATCAGCTTTAAAAGTTGATTCAATGAACTCTTTTCGCTCATTTGAGTGCACAAACTGATCTCCCGTTGCAATCACTCCTTCAATCACTTTAAGTCCATTTTCACTTGCAACCTCTTTAGCAATGCTGTTTAACTCTATAGAAGTTTCAACAAAGACTGCACCACCTGGAACAAAACCATGAGGGTGTCCAAATGCAGTAATATCTAAATCGTGTTGACACAGTTTATTGGCAATGATCAGATCCCCAATTTTAAGTTCAGGATTAATTCCCCCTGCAACTCCAGAGAAAAGCAAAGTATCACAGCCAAACTTTTCAATCAATGTTGAAGCCGTTAAACTTGCAAACACTTTTCCAATTTTAGAGTATGCAATCACAATCTCTAAACCATTATAAGTAACTTCATAATATTTGTTTTTAGCGAATTCCGTTATTTTAACATCATTAAAATGTTCTAATAGAGGTTCAATCTCTTCTTCCATTGCCCCCATTACTGCTAATTTAGTCATTTAAAGACTCCAATACACTTTCAAGAGATGCCATATCTGAAACGTTTGCAGTAGGTGTATCTTTACAAATCTTTCTGTTAAGACCTTTTAATACAATTCCATTACCAAACTCAATGAACATATCTATTTTTGAAGCATTAGCTGCAACACTTTGTTTATATTTTACAGGAGATACCAATTGATTTGACAATAACTCAATTGCCTCATCTTTTGTTTTATATGGTTGAGCTGTTACATTTGATACAACTTCAACAGCAAACTCATCTTGCAAATACTCTTCTAAATATGGTTTTAAGTTCTCAACTGCACTTTTTAAAAGTTCACAGTGACTTGCAACTGACATATCTAAAACGATTGCTCGTTTTGCACCTGCATCTTTAAAGGTATCAACCAATGACTCTAAGTCCGCTTTGATACCAGCAAGTACCAACTGTCCATCCATATTATAATTAGCTGGCCAAACTTGTTTTCCAGCAGCTTGTTGCTCTTCACACATCTTTTCAACTGTTGCGTCATCTAAACCAACCAATGCCATCATACCAGCACCTCCACCAGCACACGCCTCAGTCATAAAAAGACCTCGTTTATGCACCAATTCAACAGCATCCAAGTAATCAATTGCACCTGCAGATACTAAAGCTGAAAATTCGCCTAAAGAGTGACCTAATACAAACTCAGGTTGAATATCACACTTATCTTTAAAAATTGCGTTTGCAATGGCACTCACTAATAAAATTGCAGGTTGTGTAAATTGAGTTTGACCCAATTTATCATTCTCTTCAAATAACAACTCTTCAAAACTGATTCCTAATCGTTCACTGGCTTTAGCAATCATCTCTTTTGCAATTTCACTGTTCTCGAAGAAGTCTTTACCCATTCCAACAGATTGGCTCCCTTGTCCTGGAAAAATAAAAGCAACTTTTTTCATTCGTTTTTTACCTTGTCATTAAATTTTAGTTTAAAACTATTATTAAAAAGTAAAGAATACTCTTTAAAAATAGTTTTGCCCAAAAGCAATCAAGCTTCTGGGCAAAAAAAGGAACTTCTTTGAAAAGTTAGTGGCTACAACCACATCCTCCACCACCATGTGAATGTCCTTCACTATGCCCACCGCTACCGCAGCATCCACCTTCAGGTCTTCCACCAACGACACCAGTTTCAATCTCTTCAGCAGTAGCATCTCTTAATGATACAATTGATACTGAGAACATTAATGATTTTCCAGCCATTGGGTGGTTATAATCAATTGTTACTTCAGAATCCGTGAAGCCTTTAACTGTAACTTGTACAGTTTCACCTTGTTCACCTTGACCATATAGAGTCATACCTTCAGTCAATTCAATACCAGCAAATTGCTCTTTTGGTAATGTTTGAATTGCTTCTTCATTGTACTCACCATACGCTTCAGCTGGTTGAACCATAACATCAGCAGCCTCGTTTAATGCCATCTCTACAAGTTTACTTTCTAAACCTGGGATGATTTGACCTTTTCCACTTACAAACTCTAATGCTGGTTTTCCTACATTTGAATCTAATTGTTCACCTGAACTCGCATCTTTTAAAGAATATTCTATTCCTATTACTTTTGACATATACATGTCCTCCTATATAAATGTTTTTTAATTTAAATTAATTAAATTTTTATTTGCAGTTTGTGCTTCTTTAGAATTTGGATATACATTGATTAATGTAGTATAAAAACTCGCAGCATTATCTAAGTCATTAACTTTTTCAAATGAGATAGCACTGTGCAATAAAAGCTTCGGCATGTATGAAGCCTTGTCGTATAGCATCGCTGATTCTTTAAAATAAGTAATCGCTTCACTGTACTGTTTTCTATAATACCACATTTCACCTAAATAAAAATTTGATTCTGCAGGTTTGTAGTGATTTGTAATCAAATATTCAAAAATAGGTATAGCATCGGTAAAATAGTCTATTTTAAACAACTCTTTAGCTTTTTCTAAGAGTTGTTCATTGGTTAAATCTCTGTATTTCTCATCTATATCATTTTTAGTTGTTACTTTAGCAGCCGGTTTACTCTCCTCTTTCACAACTAATTTTTTAAGTGCTTCAAACTCTTTTACAGTTACAAACTGTTCCATGTTTTTTTTAAACTCAGTTGAAGAAACATAGCTTCCATTAATTGAGTTCACAACTTTTGAAAGCTCATCAATCGCTTTTTTTAAGTTGTTTAAATTCTCTTCATTCGTTTTACGATTCTCTTCTTGTATGGTTAAAATTTGATTGGTTACTTTCTTAATATTTTCAATTTCAGTGGATTTAAGTTCATCATTTTTCAGTAATGTACTTAAATCAAGCACAGCATCATTGAGCTTTTTACTGTCCCCTTCATAAATAGATTCCAATCCATCTATTCGTTGAGAAAGGCTCTCAATGGTACTTTTAACTGTTTTAACTTTGGTATCAATCGTATTAAGTTCAGTTTTGTTTTTAAGAATATGTTTTTCAGTACTACTTAAACCGTATGGTTTGTCAGAATCTAAATTACCAGCACCAAAGACCGAAACTTCATTAGCTACGGCCAAGGTACTTAGCAAAAGACAAGATATAAAATGTTTCATATATTAAAGATTATGGTAAAAGTCTGTGGTCAGCTCTTCTGTTTTTTTGCCAACAATCTTTATTTTTGTCACTACAAACTGGATTACTTTCACCAAAACTGATTAAAGAGATATTTGATGACTCGATACCATCAGCTACTAAAGCATCTTTGACTGCTTTTGCTCTTTTTAAACCTAATGCATAGTTGTACTCATCTGTACCCCACTCATCGCAATTACCTTCTACTTTGATTTTTCCATTATACTCAGAAAGCAATGCAGCGTTTGCTTTAACCACTTCTCTCATGTCAGATGATAAATCATATTTATCAAATGCAAAGTAAACTGAACCTAAGAATACTTGTTTACCGTCAATCGTTACGTAGACACCTTTTGATTCAGAATCCATTGAAGAGTCTGCCATCATTTGCTCTGTAGTAGCGCCATTTCCTTCTACTCTGTCCAATGCAGAATCAGAATTTGCATCCATCTCTACACTTTTTTGACTACAACCTGTGAATAAAATTGCAGCTAATAACAATGAATACATTCCAAGTTTTTTCATAAATATCTCCTTTTGGGTTTAAAAAATTCTACTGTATTAAAACTTAAGTAATCATTTAAAGTCGTGTATCACCAGTCGATAGACTGTAATTTACCACTTTTTAATGGAAACAGGAACGATTTATTGTAATTCAATCGTAATATTCCTAAAGAACTTCGCCCTTGATAAGTTTTAATAAAAAGTATCGATTCCCCATCACTTGAAAACTTAGGAAATTGATTTCGGCCATTGGTTGTAAGACGTCTTATAAAATCACTTTGCGTTGAAATCAAATACAAATTAAAACTGTTTTTAGAAAACTCATTATCCCCTTCTCTGCTTGAATAGACAATATAGTTTCCATGTGTGGTTGCAGAAGAATTATTTCGTCCATGATAGACCAATCGTTCAATGCCACGTTCACCAATTTTTTTAGCAAAAATATTTGGGTACTTTAATCGGTCAGATACAAAAACCACTTTTGAATCATTCTCAACAAAACTCCCACTCACATCAATACCTTGATAATCTGTAACTTTACTTTTGATTCGTGTTTGTGTATTATACAAATAGATATCTGGTTGACCAGTTGGAGACATGGTTAAAAGTAAATTTTTACCATCTTCACTCACATCAGAACAGACAATCATACCTTCACTGCTGATAATCTCTTCAAGTTGCCCTGTGAATAAATTGGCTTTAACCAACGTAGGTTTATCTCTATTGTATGTGGTGTAATAAAAACTCTCTTGATCATCATCTGCCCATTTAGGGAAGATATTTAATCCCCCTCGAATCACCACTTTTTGATACGAAAGCGTGTAGTCTGCAATGACTATTTCACTTTGCTTCGAGTCAATGTATCGTGAAAAAATCACAAATTTATCCATCCAAGAAATCTTTGGGGCATTTAAGTAATCATTCACTGCAATGGAAGTTCTGTGAGCTAAAAATGGGAAACGATCTCTTTTAGAAGTTGAAAAGGATTTATTGATCACCATTTGTTGAGAGTTTACATCAAACATTTTGATGTAGAGTAAAAGTCCACCAAAGTTACTTTGGTCAATATTGAGATTAACAATTAGGTCAATCCCCTCTTTTTTAGCATTTAAAAAATTAGGTCTGTCATCAAAGTTCAGAGCATACTGCTCTTTGGCAACTTCAAAGTGACCACTGACTTGCAAATCTTGTGATACAATGGTTCGAATTTTTTGAAGCAATTGCTTATCAATGGCATCACTAGAAATACCCACTGAAATCTTAGGCAGGTTGACTGCTTTTTTTACAATTTCCATACTTGCATCAACTGCAAAAAGTTGACCTGTAAATAATCCTAAAAAAAATGTTATAAAAATTATTCGTTTCATTTTATTCATCCTTTGCTTTAAATATGACCTCTATAATCGTTTTATCACCTTTATCATGAGGCGGATAGAGTGTCTGTTTTTGCTCTTCTAAAAATTGACGAAGTGATGCATCAAATTTATCATCAGAAGAGTATCGTAAAAAACTAAAATCAAATCGTCCATCACTATAAATTGTAATCAATACTTTGGCGCTTAAATCATCCACAATAAATGTCGGTTGCCATCGACTGGAAATGATTTCATATATTTTTGAGTAGTATGGATCGTTTTGATTTTTTGATTCACTGAATGTGAGTTTATTCTTTTTTTGTTTTACTTTCTCTAAAAGGTTTGACACCGAAACGTTATCAAGCTTCTTCTCTTTTTCAAATTTTGATTTAAATCGACTGGATACCAAACTTTTTTCAACATTTAAAGTATCCTCTTTTTGTACTTTTTTTGCTTCTGTGGTCACATTTGAAAAAAGAGATTTTACATCTGCTGTTTGTTTTACACTTCGTGAAGTTGACTGTTTTACAATCTTTTCAGCCACTTTTGTGTTTTTAACGTGTTCTGTACTGGTTTTTTGATTAATATTCGAGTTTGAATCAAGTACAATGTCCAGTTCTAAAACTGTTGTTTTAGTGAAAGCATCAATCTTTTTAACATCATGGGCTTTTAAATAAAGCATCAAAAGTAAAAAGACTAAAACGTATACGCTAACAGAGATAAAACCTGAAACATAAAATATATTTCTATCTGTCATTTTTATCCGTCTGTAACCAATGCTACTTTATAAAATCCTGCCTCTTTAACTGATTTGAGCACAAATACAATATCATTGTACATGAGTGTCTTCTCAGCTCTTATGTGGACAGGTGTCTCTTTATTTTTATCTTTTGTAAACAGCACAAAACTGTCAGGAAAATTTTTAAATTGGTATTTGTTTTTATTAACGGTGATTATTTTATCTTTGGTAATATAGATATTGATTTTCTGATTTTGCTCAACTTGTTTGCTTTTACTGCCTTTTGGAAGATTAATCGGCTCTTCAAACTCAATAACAGGTGCAGTAACCATCAAAATAGCAAGCAATACAAGCATAATGTCCACTAAAGGAGTGATATTGAGTTCAGGTTTTTGATTAAAATCATACATGACTCAATTAACCTTTAGAGACTAAAATTTTTGTTTGTGCCTTTAAATAAGTGTCCAATTCATATATTTTTCGAACTAACAGTTGATGAAAAGTATATGCAAAAATTGCCACGAAAATACCTGCAGCTGTTGCTACAAGCGCTTCAGAAATTGCAGGAGCAATTATAGAAAAGCCAACTTTTGAGTGTGTAGAAAATTTTGCGAAAGATTCTAAAATACCAACAACTGTACCAAAAAGCCCCACGAATGGAGAAGTTGAAGATATGATTGATAACCAAGAGACGCCTACACTTGCATCTTTGATAATACTGATTTCACATGCTTGTAATAACTCTTTTTGCTTAGCACCATTCGCACATTTTTGTAATGATGAGAGTGGGTTCACAAATGAGCTTTTAGAAGTGAGTGCATTTAATGATTTTTCTTCGTTTATAACTAAAGTGTTTAAGGACATAAAACGATAGATGAAAATCCAGAATGTTAGAATTAAATAAGCAGAGAGCACTGCTAATACGATAAACGTAATAGCACTGCTGTTGCTTAAATAATTTAGAAGTAGATCAATCATAAGCAATTATGCAAATGAGTTAATTTTTGCTTCTACAGCAGCTAAAGAGACGTTTGCATCTTTTACAGAATTAACTAATTCTTTAGCAGCATCAATGTTTTTAGCTGTTTCAGATCCAGGTCCCTGAGTTAATGCAACTGCACCATCAGCCAGTACATCTACTGAAGTTTCACTTACTTTAACATGTCCCCAGTTAATTGCTATTGCTTCAGTGCTGTTTGCTTTTTCAATTACTATTACACCAACTGTTAACGAAGATACTAACGAGGCGTGCCCCGGTAGTACTCCAAACTCACCCTCTTTACCTGGAAGAGTTACTGTTTTTACGTCTTCATTAAAAATTGGACCATTTGGTGTAACAATTGATAATTTTAATGTATCCATGTTATGCCTTATGGTTTGTTATTTCATACTCTCAGCTTTGGCGATAGCTTCATCCATACCACCAACCATGTAGAATGCCATTTCTGGAATGTGGTCATATTTACCTTCGATGATTCCTTTGAAACCAGCGATTGTATCTGCTAACTCAACATATTTACCAGGGCTTCCTGTAAATACTTCTGCAACGAAGAATGGTTGAGATAAGAATTTTTCGATTTTTCTTGCTCTATCAACAACAAGTTTATCTGCTTCACTTAACTCATCCATACCAAGAATTGCAATAATATCTTGTAAGTCTTTATATTTTTGTAGTGTTGATTGAACACCTCGAGCAACTGCATAGTGCTCTTCACCAAGTACATCTGCACTTAAGATTCTAGAAGAAGAATCTAACGGATCAACCGCTGGGTAAATACCTTTTTCAGCAATTTTTCTGTTAAGTACTGTAGTTGCATCTAAGTGAGCAAATACTGATGCAGGAGCAGGGTCAGTCAAGTCATCTGCAGGTACGTATACTGCTTGAACAGAAGTAATAGAACCTTTAGAAGTAGAAGTAATTCTCTCTTGTAATTTACCCATTTCAGATGCCAATGTTGGTTGGTAACCAACTGCTGAAGGAATTCTTCCTAAAAGAGCTGACATCTCTGAACCTGATTGTGCAAATCTAAAGATGTTATCAACGAACATAAGTACATCAAGACCTTTTTCATCTCTGAAGTACTCAGCCATTGTAAGACCAGTTAATGCAATTCTGTTTCTTGCACCTGGAGGCTCACTCATTTGACCATAACATAATGCAACTTTGTCAAGTACGTTAGAGTCTTTCATTTCGTGATAAAGGTCATTTCCTTCTCTTGTTCTTTCACCAACACCAGCAAATACTGAGTAACCTGAGTGTTTAAACGCAACGTTGTGGATAAGTTCCATAATAATTACCGTTTTACCAACACCAGCACCACCGAATAGTCCAACTTTACCACCTTTTGAATATGGTGCTAAAAGGTCAACTACTTTGATACCTGTTTCAAACATTTCAGTTTTTGTTGATTGCTCTTCAAATGTTGGAGCAGATCTGTGAATTGACCATCTTTCAGTTTCAGCAGGAATTGCTTCACCTTCGTCAACTGGATCTCCAATAACGTTGAAAATTCTTCCAAGTACAGCTTCACCAACTGGAACTTGAATAGGTCCACCTTGTGCAGTACACTCTTGACCTCTTTGTAAACCTTCAGTCATATCCATAGCAATAGTTCTAACTCTGCTATCTCCAATGTGTGCAGCAACCTCAAGAACTAATCTGTCTGCATTAGCATCCGCTAATGTAACTTCGATTGCTTCATTAATTTCTGGTAAGTATCCGTCAAACTCTACGTCAACAACCGGACCCATTACCTGAATAATTTTACCTTTCATACGGGCAGCTCCTTTATCTTATTTTAATGATTCAACACCAGAGATAATCTCAATTAACTCTGTTGTAATTGCAGCTTGTCTAGCTTTATTATATTCGATCGTTAAAGTATCAACTCTCTCTTTTGCATTTTTCGTTGCAGCTTCCATCGCTTGCATACGTGCAGAGTGCTCTGCTGCTAAAGAGTCAATTAATGAGTAATACATATTGAAATCAATGTATTTACCTGTTAATTCTTTTAAAACTTCACCATCATCATCTGGCTCAATATCTAACATAGAAGACTCTTTCTCTTTTTTTGGAGCATCTTCTAATGTAATTGGCAATAAATCTCTTACTCTAATCTCTTGTGTTAACATGTTTAAGAATCCGTTATAAACTAATACAACTTTATCTGTTACACCGTTATTAAAATCTTTTACTGCTTCTTCAATAAATTCACAAGCTCTGTCATAGTCAGGTGCAGAACTTAAATCATTCACTTTTTGCGCTAAAGCAACTTTTTGGAATGTAAAGTAATCCATACCTTTTCGACCAGCAACTCTTAATCTAACCGTTGCCCCTTTTGACTGATACTCTTTCATTAATCGATTCACAGTTTTAATTGTTGCCATATTAAAACCACCGCAAAGTCCTTTGTCTGCTGTTACAAAAACAATGTCTACTGTTTTTGGTGCGTCATTTGGAATAAATGCTCTGTCTGTCATCTCTCCATCTTGAACTTTGCTAACTTCATGTGCAATCTCAGAAAGTACATCGTTAATTTTACTCGCATACGCACGCGCTTGTTCAGAAAGCTGTCGTGTTCTAGTAAGTTTCGCAGAAGATACAAGCTTCATAGCTTTCGTAGTCTTCTGAGTATTCGATACACTTCCGATTTTTAATTTAATTTCTTTTAAGTTAGCCATGTGCTAATCCTTAATTGGCATTAAAAACAGTTTTAAACTCTTCTAATGCTGATACTAACGTTGCTTCAGTTTCGTCATCTAATTTTTTCTTAGCTTTTAACTCTTCTAAGATATTAGAATATTTTTGCTCAATGAATGCATGTAATTCATTTTCAAATCGAACAACATCACTTACTGCTACATCATTTAAGTAACCTTTTGTACCTGCATAGATGATAACAATTTGTTTCTCAATGACCAACGGCTTGTTTACACCTTGTTTAAGTACTTCAACCATTCTTTGACCAAGTTCAAGCTCTTTTCTTGTTGACTCATCTAAGTCAGACGCGAATTGTGCGAACGCTTCAAGCTCTCTAAACTGTGCTAAAGATAGTTTTAATGTACCAGCAACTTGTTTAGTAGCTTTAATTTGTGCAGCACCACCAACCCGTGATACTGATAAACCAACGTTAATCGCTGGTCGAATACCTGAGTTAAATAGGTTAGTTTCTAAGAAGATTTGACCATCTGTAATAGAAATAACGTTTGTTGGAATATATGCCGCAACGTCTCCCGCTTGAGTTTCAATAATAGGTAACGCCGTCATAGAACCAGCACCTAATTCGTCAGCCATTTTAGCTGCTCTTTCAAGTAATCTTGAGTGTAGGTAGAATACATCCCCTGGGAATGCCTCTCGACCTGGAGGTCTTCGTAATAATAAAGACATCTCTCTGTACGCAACTGCGTGTTTTGATAAATCATCATAAACGATTAACGCGTGTTTACCGTTATCTCTGAAGTACTCACCGATTGTAACACCTGTATATGGTGCTAAGAATTGTAATGCTGAAGAATCAGCTGCTGATGCGTTAACAACGATTGTATAATCCATTGCACCAGACTCTTCTAATGTTCTAACAACAGAAGCAATTGAAGAAGATTTTTGACCGATAGCTACATAAATACATACAACATCTTCACCTTTTTGGTTAAGAATTGTGTCGATTGCAACTGTAGTTTTACCCGTTTGTCTGTCTCCAATGATAAGCTCTCTTTGTCCTCTTCCGATTGGAACAAGTGCGTCAATAGCTTTAATACCAGTTTGTAAAGGTTCATGTACAGATTTTCTAGCCATGATCCCTGGAGCTTTCTCTTCAACTAATCTTCGCTCAGAAGAATCGATTGCACCTTTACCATCGATTGGTTCACCAAGTGCGTTAACAACTCTACCAACCATAGCTTCACCAACTGGCGTGTCTAAAAGTCGTCCAACTCTTTTACAAGATGTACCTTCTCTTAAACCTTCACCTTTACCAAGAACAACCACACCAACTGAAGATTCTTCTAAGTTTGATGCAAGTCCTTTCTCTCCGTTTTCGAACTCTACAAGCTCACCAGCCATTACATTTTTAAGACCGTAAACTTGTGCAATACCATCTGCATAAGAGATGATTTTACCAGTTTCGTTAACATCTACATTTAATTCAAAGTTATCAATTCTTTCTTTAATTATTGAACTGATTTCATCTGCTTGAATCTTTGCACTCATTCATTTTCTCCTTTATAAATTCTAAACTGCTTTTAAAATATGATCAATCATTTGAGATTTCAATCTCTCTTTAGAGAAACTGATCTCAACACCAAGTCCATCTATATCAACTTTAATTCCATCATAATCACAAATATTTTGTTCTAAACTCAAATTAACATCAAATTTTTGACTAAATTTTTCAGTGATTGAATCAACATAACCAGAGTCTAACTCTTTGTTTGTATAGACAACACCCGTATAAGTATTGTTTAAAGTGTTGATTTGTTTTTTAAGCTCTTGTGCAATAAAAGGAATCGCTTCTAATCTTTTATTTTCACCTAAAAGTTTGATAAGATTTTTTGTTGTATCACTTGCGTTATCCGCTAATGAGATAACAAACTCTACTTTATCGCTCTCTTTTACCTCAGAAGAAGAGATAATAGCAATAAATTTTTCATCAGCATATGCTGAAGCAATTTTATTTAATTCATCACCAATAGCAGTCGCTGAATTAACATCTCTACCATCTAATAATGCTTTAACATATCTTTTTGCTATTAAATCAATCATTACGCCACCTTCTTAAGTACAATATTAGCAAGCTCGTCTTGAGATACACCAATATTTTCACTGCTTAATAACTCGTTAAGAACTTCTTCAACGATCTCAACTTTTAACTTTCTTGTTTCCACTTTGATCTTTTCATCAAAGTTTTTATTCAAGTTAGCAATTTCGTTATCTACAGCTTGTGCGATTTTAGCTTTGATTGAGTCGATTTCTGCGTTAGCTCCATCTACTATTTCAACAGCAAGTTTTTTTGCTTTTTCTAACTCTAAAGCAGCATCATCTACTTTAGCTTGAGACTCTTTTAAAGTATCTTGAACTTTGTCAAGTTCAGCTTGAATACTTAAGCTTCTGTCTGCAAAAAAAGCTTTGATTTTATCTGCTAATAAATACCATAAAATAGCAGCAAAAATAACAAAGTTAACGGTTCTTTGTACGATATCGTAGTTTGTTTCCGCACCTTCACTGGCAAATAATGCTAAAGGAGCGAATGCTAACATGATTAATACGAATAATTTTCTCACCATCGTCTCCTTTAAATTGAATTAAGCTTAGCTTTTAAGCTCTCGTTAAATTGAGGCATTGAAGCAACTAAAGAATCTTTTAATACTTTTGCTTCGTCTTGTAACTCTTTTGTAAATCCAGTATATTTTGTTTCAATATCAGATTTTGCTGTTTCAAGTTTTGCATCGGCAACCTCTTTAGCTTCTGAATAAGCTCTCTCCCTAATTGCAGCTGCTTCTTTCTTTGCTTTTGCAATTACATCATTTGCTTCAGCCAGCATACCATCTACATCCGCACTGTTTGACTTAGCGTTCTCTAAATCTTTTTTGATAGATTCAGATCGGTCATCCATGTGTTTCAATAAAGGTTTAAATAGACAACTGTTTAGTCTGGCAAGAACTAGTAGAAAGATAATACCAGAACTAAGCAATAATATTGGACTTATGTCTAACATTCATTCCTCCATATTTTTTACAGTTTAGTTTGACTAAAACTGCACAATTCTAACAAAAATATGTATAATAGAAGTTTAAATGAAGAAATAATGTTAATAAAATTTATAAAGTGTTACCAAAGTGTTTAGAAATCTTCTCAATGTCCTCTTGAGAGGTGATTTCTATTTTGAAGAATTTATTATCCACTTTGACTTTCAGATCGTCAGATTGTAGATTTTTAATAATATTTTCTAAAGAGTTTAAGTCATATTTTACAGATTTTTTAGACTTTTTTTCCTCTTTAATGGTAGGATTTTTTAACTCTTTGATGAGCTTTTCAGTCTCTCGCACAGAGAGTTTTTGACCAATGATTGAATCAGCCACCAGTTTTTGCTCATCATCGGTTAATCCAAGCATCACTTTTGCATGACCGGCGCTTAGTTTTCCATTGGCTAAGAACTGTTGTACATACGAGCTTAATTGAAGTAATCGAAGCGTATTAGTAATAGACGTTCTGCTTTTAAACACACGTTTAGAAAGATCCTCGTGTGTTAAATTGTGTTCATTAATAAGTTGTGCATATGAGTATGCCAACTCAATGATATTCAGATCATCTCTTTGAATGTTTTCAATAAGGGCAAACTCACGAAGTTGTAAATCTTCCAAATTTGTAACAATGGCTTTAATGGTTGGAAGACCTGCTAGTTTATGTGCTCGTAAACGTCTTTCACCTGCTACAAGAGTGTACCCACCTTTGTTGTCTTCAATAACAGTAACAGGTTGTAATAATCCGTGCTTTTGGATAGATTCACTTAACTCTTTGAGTTTCTCTTCATCAAAGATTTTTCGTGGTTGGTTGGGATTGGCTTGAATCGTTTCAACATCAATTTCAACAATATGTTTTGAACTGTCTTCTGTTGTTGAACGACCATATGCAGTCTCAACTTCCCCCAATAATTCGCTAAGTCCTCTTCCTAATGCCATATTCTTATCCTGCTATTGCTTTCGCTAAATTTGTATAGGCTTTTGTACCTATTGCTTTGTTATCATATAACATAATGGGTTTACCAAAACTTGGCGATTCTGCCAGTTTAATGTTTCTTGGAATCACCACATATGAGTGTTCATCTACTTTAAAGAGTTTGTTCTCAAAATGTTGTGCCAAATCTGCAAAAACCTGTTTTGAAAGGTTGTTTTGCTCACTGTACATTGTAGGCAAAAATCCACAAATTTGTAATTGTCGATTGATGGTCTGTTTTACAAGTTTGATGGTATTAAGTAGTTGTGCTAACCCTTCTAGTGCAAAGAATTCACACTGAATAGGAATAAGTACCGAACTTGATGCACTTAACGTGTTGATTGTGATTGGTCCAAGAGCGGGAGGTGAATCAATAATGATATAATCAAAATCTTTTTTTATAGGATCAATCTTGCGTTTTAAAATCAATTCCCGCTCGGTTGTATTTTTATAGAACTCTTTTTCAATTCCAACAAGACCTATATTAGATGGTGCGACTTTTAAATTCTCAATTTCACTGTCCAAAAGAATCTCATTTAACTCTTTTGTTCCAAGCATCACATGATAAATATTATATTCATATGTATCTCGTTGAAATCCCAATGACGTTGTAGCATTGGCTTGTGGGTCTGCATCAATCAATAAAACTCTTTTTCCTTCAAGTGCCAATGCGGCACTTAAATTCACTGCGGTGGTTGTTTTACCAACTCCACCTTTTTGATTTGCGATTGCAATTATTTCTGTTGTCATCTTAAACTAAACACCTTTTCGTTACGAATACTTACTGAACCATCATCGTTTAAAGTCGCGTTTTCTAATGAAACTTTTTCATTATCTATGGTCGCTTTAAAAAATCTGCTTTTTTGAAATTCTATCTTAAACTGACTAAAAATTTCCTTCCATAGAAGCATCTTATTTAATTTCAAGAAATACGCGTTTAATATCGATTCAGGTGACATTTTAATGTCTAAACATCCAAACTCATCACCGACATGAAGCAGATTCAATCCTATGCCACAATAGATTAAATCTTTTGCTACTGAAGTGATGGTACCACCAATTTTTTTATCTTCAATATAAAAATCATTGGGCCATTTTAACCATATGTTTGAGCCCTGCTCTTGCAACACCAGTTTCAATACAAATGAGAAGTATATAGATGCAGATTGCAAAGGTAAATCATCAGGCAGATGCTCTTGTTTGAGCACGAAAGAGAAAAAGAGATTCCCCTTTTGACCGATCCAACTGTTTCCTCTACTTCCAATGCCATTCGTTTGCAGTGTGGTTGCAACACATAGAGGTGCTGTAAAACCATTTTTGCATATTTCATTTTTCAAATACGTATGAGTAGAGTCAATCTCATCTAATAACACAATCTTCATGACAACCATTATACTGGATTAAAGATTAATATTTGAAATTAATTGAAAATTTAAAATAATTTTTATTTTATGAACTCTTTTATTGAGAGCCGTGCACCTTTAAGATACTCTGTTGCAGCCAGAGGTTTCTTTGATGGAGCTTGCAATGTTTTTACTTTGATTGAACCTTGAGCACAACCAATGATAATTCCATCTTCAAGAATCTCTAAAATAATCCCTTCTTGATGATGTGAGTGCTCCTCAACCAAAGAAACCTCTTTGAGTTTTAGGCCTGATTCTAAGAAAATCCCCGGCCAAAAAGAGTAAGCTTTATACCTTAACACCAATTTTTTTGCATGAGTAAAATCAACACATCCATACTCTTTTTTGATTTTTTTACATAATGAACTTTGTGTATCATCTTGCTTTTTAGGTGCAATAGTTTCATACTTATCTAAGGTATTCAATGTCAATTGTGCCGCTATTTTTGATAACTCATTAAATGCTTCGATGACATCCATACTAGGTGTGATTTTAAGATATTGCCATCCTAAAATATCTCCCGTATCAAGCCCCTCTTCCATGAGCATTGATGTCACACCTGTAAATGCATCATCATTTAAAAGTGCTTCTTGTATGGGACTGGCCCCTCTGTATTTTGGAAGCAATGATGCATGCAAGTTGATACATGGAGCGACATCCAAAATGCTTTTAGGCAAAATCTGTCCATAGGCTGCAACAATAATAAAATCTGGTTTTAATGCCTTAATTTGCGTTAAAGCCTCATCATTGTGTCGAAGTTTTAAAGGTTGGTAAATAGGAAGGTTTAAAGTATTATCTAAACAGTACTGCTTAATATGAGGAGGCGTTAAAACCTGTTTTCGTCCCACAGGTTTATCGGGTTGAGTAAACAGTCCTACTATTTCATACGAAGAGTTGATCAATGCATCAAAAATCGTTGTTGCATAATCGGGTGTTCCCATAAACAGTATACGTTTACTCATTGTTATCCTTTTATCATCTCTCATTTAAAAGAGAATGTTCATTTTTATTTTACTTTTTAAAGAGTGTTCCGCCAATATGGTTATTATTGACTAAAAACTCTTTTGCATAAGTCAAATCAAAACCACTGCTTAAATACATTGGAACATCTCTTTTCAATAAAAAATCAGCTGCTTTGAGTTTGGTGACAATACCACCTGTAGCAAACTCTGTATTTGGATTGTGTTCACCTTCTAACATGGTATCATTAATAGAACTTATAAACTTCTCTAATACCGCATCATCATATTGATGTGGATTTTTGTTGTAGTATCCATCAATATCGGTTAAAATAGCCAACATGTTTGCTTCAAAGTAGTATGTTACATGAGCTGCTAGTTGATCATTGTCTCCAAAAAGAAGCTCATCAGTTGCTGTTACATCGTTTTCATTGATAATTGGTAAGACTTTGTTTTGAAGCAGTACTTCAATAGCCCCTTTAGCAAACGCTGTTCGTTTTCGTGAATCAAAATCATCTGCAATTAAAAGCATCTGAGCACACGTAATACCATGCTCTTTAAATCGGGACTTATAATGCTTCATCAACAATGGTTGCCCAATGGCAGCTAAAGCTTGTCGGTTTGTAACAGATTTTTTATCCAGTTGTAAAGAAGTAAACCCAGCTGCAACAGCTCCTGAACTGACCAATATTACTTCTATATCTTTTTGTTTTAATAAAGCAATCAAATCCACTAAATTTTGTAATCGTGCAAGTGCCAATTTCCCATCTTGAGTTAAAACAGCACTTCCAACTTTTAAGACCACTCGTTTCATTTTTTAGTTTTTCCTATAAGTTCATATAACGCATACGAAATTGATTTGGTGTTCAGGTGAGTTACCGATGACAACGGTAAGATGAAGTATGGTTTTGTTCCATCAAATCGTGTAAAGGTATCATCTTGAACATAATATGGAAGACTCTTATCAAATCCAAACTCATTTGAAACACTTGACTCTAAACCAAGCTCTTTAATGAAGTTCAAAATATCGGCTTCTAAATCTTCTCCATAATACGCATCAATTTTTGTCAATGCAATGGCAAAATTTCGTCCACTAAGCTCCATTGAGAACTTCTTCACTTCCTCTTTTAATACTGCAAATTGATCCACAATGGTTCGATAGTTTGCAACATCAATCATAAAGAGCAAAGTTTTGGTTCTCTCAATATGTTTTAAGAACTCTAATCCCAGTCCTTTTCCATCACTTGCACCATCAATAATACCAGGAATATCGGCCATTACAAATGAGTTGTAATCCCCTACTTCTACGACACCCAATTTTGGTGTGAGTGTTGTAAACTCATAGTTTGCAATCTCTGGTGATGCGTTTGATACGGTTGAAATCAATGTTGACTTTCCTACATTTGGATACCCCACCAATCCCACATCTGCAATCAGTTTAAGCTCAAGTCGAATCTCTTTACTTTGTCCTGGAAGTCCCGGTTGAAAGTAAGTAGGTCGTTGATTTCTTGAGTTTTTAAAGTGAACATTTCCTAATCCACCTTTTCCACCCTCTAAAAATGTAACTTGCTCTCCTTCAATAAGTAAATCAAGCAGTACTTCACCTGATTCTGCATCAATTACTTGTGTTCCAGGAGGTACAGGAAGAACCAAAGCAGGTGCAGACTTACCCGTCATGTTTCGTCCCATACCTTGTTTCCCATTTTCAGCTTTTATAACTCTTCGACCTTTGAACCATGAAAGCGTATCGGTGTTGCTGTCAACGATAAAAGCAATATCTCCACCTTTTCCACCATCACCACCATCTGGTCCACCTTTAACAACAAATTTTTCACGTCTGAAAGAGGCACATCCTTGTCCCCCTTTTCCTGAAACTACTGTAAATTTTACACTGTCTATAAACACTTAAACCTCCGTTTGAGTGAAAAGTGAAAAATCAAGATTATTTGTTGACTTTTCACTGTTCACTGCTTTTTTATAATTAAAAAAAGGGTGCAGGCAAAACCATGCCATACACCCTTTTAAGAACTTATTTCCGTTTTACTTATGATGCGTAAACTGAAACTTTTTTTCTGTTTTTATCTTTTACTTCAAATTTAACTGTACCGTCAATTAAAGCATAGATTGTATGGTCTTTACCAATTCCAACGTTTTCACCAACGTGGATTTTTGTTCCTCTTTGTCGAATGATGATGTTTCCAGCTCTTACAACTTCACCACCATATTTTTTAACTCCAAGTCTTTTACCAGCTGAGTCTCTGTTATTCTGTGTACTACCTTGACCTTTCTTGTGAGCCATATCTTATCTCCTTAAAGTTATTGCGCTTATGCAGCGATTTTAGTAATTCTAATTTTTGTAAAGCTTTTTCTGAAACCTTTTTTCAATTTAGAATCTTTTCTTCTTCTTTTTTTGTAAATGATAACTTTCTTATCTCTATTTACACCAGTACCATCAAGTACTACTTCTGCTTCTACTTTTGCAGATGAAACAGCATCACCACACTTTAATTCACCGTTGTTAACAGCTAATACATCAGTAATTTCAAGTGTTTCTTTTGCAGCTTTTCCAGTGTAATCAATATCAATGATATCACCTTCTGTAACTTTGTATTGCTTTCCACCACATTTGATAATTGCGTACATTTTATATCCTTAGGTTATCTATTCTGTTCTTGCTTTGATTTTTTGTGAAGCGAATAATATCTTAAATTAGTTTAAACTTTCTTTAAGCCAAACTTTAATTAACAAAATTAGGTGCTTGTGCAATCACATCCATCTCTACGAGTACATTTTTGGGTAATGTTTTTACTGCAACGGTACTTCGTGCTGGTTTATGTTCACCAAAATATTCTGCATAAATCACATTAACCACACCAAAGTCATTCATGTCTTCTAAAAAAATGGTTACTTTAATCACATCATTCAATGATGATCCTGCTTCTTCTAATACATTTTGTAAGTTTGTTAATACTTGTCGTGTTTGTCGTTTAATATCTCTGTCCACCAACTCACCACTTGGTGTTAATGGAATTTGACCTGAAGTGAAAATAAGATTGTTTAACTTAATGGCTTGTGAATATGGCCCAATTGCTGCTGGTGCATTCTGTGTTGAAATAATTTCCATAAAATTCTCCTAAAAAAATATTGCTTATTGTACAACAAATAAATTATTGAATCAATTAATTTATAAGTTATATGAGATTAATTTCCCTTTTCTCAGTTGTGCAATATTATCTCTGATTTTAAAAATCAATACTTTTTTTTCATTGTGTTCCAAATGAGTCTCATACTTCACTTGTGAAAGACGTTTTTCATAAAATTTTATAAGTATAAAACGCAACTCTTTTTCAAGCTGTGCATCGTCATATATTTTGATTTGCTCATTGAGTAAAATCCCTGTTAATCTTGGGTTTTGAGGATCATTTAAAAGCAGTTCAAACTCCTCTTTATGAAACTCAAACATGCTTGCATCAATGCTGTCTAAGACCATTTCAAGTCGTGTTGGGTTATCGGCAATGGATTTAATGATACTCAACTCTAAAATATCCACTTTAGAAAACTGCACATTTCGGCTTTCTTGTCTGGTTTGAGCTTGTACTTTAATCAACCTTTCATTGATATTAAGTCGTGAAGCCACATACCGTTTATACTCATCTTGAAAAATAGGATTCAGTGTTTTTAAATACTCATTGACTTCTAAAAGTGCTTTTTGTTTATTTTGTGGATCGCGAATATCATATTTGGACACAATATAATCAATCACGTAAGGGATAAAAGGTTTTGGATTCGCAAAAATTTGATTGAGTTCATTGATTCGTTTATCTTTAACCATGTCTGCTGGGTCCATCCCATTTCCAAAAATGACCACACCCCCTTCAAAATTCCCATGTGAAAGCATTACAGAAGCTTTATATGCTGCTGTTAGCCCTGCACTGTCACCATCATACGCCACAATGACTTTGGGCTCACCTCGTCTTAATAAGGGAAGGTGGTCTTGTGTGAGTGCGGTTCCCAGTGTTGCTACAGCATTTTCAAAACCTGCTTGGTGCAGCATAATCACATCCAAGTACCCTTCAGTGATGATAATCTCTTTTTTCTTGTAGATGTGCTCTTTGGCCAAATTGTATCCGTATAAAAGTCGTGATTTATTAAAGAGTTTGGTTTGTGGAGAGTTGACATATTTAGCATTATGCCCTGTGATGGTTCGTCCACCAAATCCCACAATTCTTCCATTGAGTGCATAAATAGGAAACGTAATACGTTCAATAAATCTGGCATACAATCCATTGGTACCTGTATCTATGACACCTAACTCTTTGGCATCCCCTAGGTTTAAAAAGTTTTGATTTAAAAACTGTAAAGTTTGCGCAGAACTTGGAGCATAACCAATTTCAAACTTCTCAATTGAAAATTCAGAGATGCCTCTGCTTTTGATGTACTCTTTTGAAGGTTCATGTGAGATAAACAATTTTTGATAATACTTATTGACCTCTTCAAGTACTTTTGTGTCCTGTTTTTGTTGGTTATTATTGTCATAATTCAATGAAACATTATACATGGAAGCGAGTTTTTCAATCGCTTCAGGGTAAGAGAGTTTCTCATACTCCATGACAAACTTAATAGAATCTCCACCTACTCCGCATCCAAAGCAGTGGTAGATCTGTTTTGCAGGACTTATTACAAAAGAGGGAGTTTTTTCTCCATGGAAAGGGCAACACGCCTTAAAGTTTGCTCCAGATTTTTTTATCTCAATAAATTGAGATATCACATCAACAACATCTAAATGGTTTTTTAAATTTTCAATTGAATCTTTTGTAATCATGACGCGTATTATACCTTTAATACTCTTTAGAAACCACCAATGGGACAAATTTATTATTTTCTATGAACTTTTATGCTAATATATCCCAATTTTATATGAAAGGTCAAACGAGTGGACGGACTTGTTTTAGAGTATAGAGACCCTTTATTTGGTGTCATTATATTCTTCACTCTTATTTTTGTTATCTCATTTTTAACCTACTCTTTTGGTCTGTATAAAGAGAAAAAATCGCGAGCAGAGTATCGAAAACTGCTGCAACGATTTGAATTGGGAAATTTAAAAGAGGATGATTATGTTCATCTGTATACCACTTATAACTTGCCTTTTGATTCCATTATTTTATTGGCATCGACTTTTTTGCATAAAGGAGATTACAATAAAGCCATTGGGGTTTATTTGGCTCTGCTTGAGCATGTAACCGAAAGAGTTAAAAAAGAGGAGCTTTTAGAGCTTTTAGGAAAGACCTATTTTAAAGGAGGATTCTTACAACGAAGTAAGGAGATTTTTCTTAAAATTTTAAAGTTCTCTCCAAGAAACAAAGAAGCGTTAACACACTTGCTTTTAATCTATGAAAAACTCAAAGAGTTTGAAAAAGCTTCTGAAGTGATTGAATCTTTAGAGGAACTCGATGTTGATGTTGTAAGAGAGAATATCTATATTGGAACACTCAAACTTTTAAACGACCCCTTGATTTCATTTGACAAAAAGTCGAATCAACTCTTGGTACTGTTTAAAATGAACCGAATCATTGAACGTCTTGTTGTGCAATACTTGTTACAGTTTAATAAAACACTTTTTTGGAAAAACATACACCATTTTGATATCTCCAAAATATTGGATCTGTTGTGGTATTTGAATTTTGATGATATTGATTTTGATGCAGTAGGACAAATTGCGATACTACAAGAACTCTACACGGCAAAAGGGTACATCAATGAAGTTCAAAACAGTTCTGTTTTTGAATTGGATGTCATCATCATGTCAAGAAAAGCTAAAAGTCAATTTAAAATTGATTTGAATTTTGAGTTTATCTGTACGAAGTGCAAAAGTATCCACCCTATTTATGAATCGCGGTGTCCGCACTGTCATAATATTTTAACGTTTAAAATTGAACCCGAATTAACAAGGAGAGTTATTGAAGCAAATCAATCTTTACAGTGATGGTTCCAGCTTAGGTAACCCAGGACCAGGTGGTTGGGGTACTCTTTTAGAGTACAATGGACATATCAAAGAGTTCAGCGGGGGAAACCCCATGACCACCAACAATCAAATGGAACTCACTGGTGTTATTGAGGGTCTAAAACGATTAAAAGAACCTTGTAAAGTCCACATCATAAGTGACTCTAAATATGTGGTGCAAGCGATTAATGAATGGCTTGCAGGTTGGGTGAGAAATGGTTTTAAAACAGCCGCAAAAAAACCTGTAAAAAATGTAGAGTTATGGCAAGAATATCTTGAAGTTTCAAAACCTCACACCATTACGGCCCAATGGGTCAAAGGTCATGCTGGTCATGAAGAGAATGAACGTTGTGATATACTTGCACGAACCCAAGCTGAAAAATTAAAATAACAAAGGAAAAAAAGAATGAGCGATTACTCAAAATTAGAGAAGTGTTTGGATTATCAGTTTAAAGATAAGAACCTGATAATCGAAGCACTTACGCACAAAAGTTTTAAGAAACCTTATAACAATGAGCGTTTAGAGTTTTTAGGAGATGCGGTTTTAAACTTAATTGTAGGAGAGTACCTTTATAGTAAGTTCCCAAAATCAAATGAAGGAGAACTCTCTAAAATCAGAGCTTCATTGGTCAATGAAACAGGTTTTACAAAGTTGGCTAAAGAGATTGATTTAGGAAGTTTCATTTATATCTCTGTTGCAGAAGAGAGAAACAAAGGAAGACATAAAGCCTCAATTCTCTCAGATGCTTTTGAAGCCATTATGGGTGCCATTTATTTAGAGTCTGGCTTAGAGGTACTAAAACCCATCATGCTTAATTTATTAGAAAAAAGCTACGATAAAATCAACTTAGATGTACTTTTCAGTGATTATAAAACAGCTCTTCAAGAGATTACACAAGCAGAATTTGGTTCAATCCCTGAATATAAGCTTGAAAAATCGTATGGACCAGATCATCAAAAAGAGTTTGAAGTCTCTATTTGGATCAATGGAGAGACTTACGGATGTGCGAAAGGTAAGAGTAAAAAATTGGCACAACAAGCCGTTGCAAAAATAGCATTAGATACAATAAAAGGCAAAAAAAGATGAATACATTTGGTGAACGATTTAGATTTACAACCTTTGGTGAGAGTCATGGAAAAGCATTGGGCTGCATTGTAGATGGTGTTCCTGCTGGCATTAAGTTTGATGAAGAGTTTATTCAAAGTGAAATGAACCGAAGAAAACCAGGACAAAACGAATTTGCAACCGCACGAAATGAAGGGGACAAGATTGAGATTTTGAGTGGTGTTTTTGAAGGGGTAACTACAGGAACATCCATAGCCATGGTGATTTTCAATGAGAACCAAAAAAGCAAAGACTACTCCAACATCAAAGATCTTTTCAGACCAGGACATGCAGACTTTACCTATTTTAATAAATATGGTGTCAGAGATTATCGTGGTGGTGGACGAAGCAGTGCCAGAGAAACAGCTGCCAGAGTAGCTGCAGGTGCTGTTGCCAAACTGATGCTCAAAGAACTGGGAGTGGTTGTACAAAGTGGTATTTGTGCCATTGATGGCATCGAATCAAAAAATATTGATTTTAAATTTGCTAAAAGCTCAGAAATCTATGCTTTGGACGCAGAAGTAGAAGAGACACAAAAAGAGGCAATCATAAATGCAAAAAAACAACACGACAGTGTGGGCGGCGTTGCCTTAATCAATGTTAAAAATACGCCTGTAGGATTGGGAGAACCCCTTTACCATAAACTCGATGCACAAATTGCCAATGCCATGATGAGTATCAATGCCGTTAAAGCAGTGGAAATTGGAGAAGGGTTTGGTTCTTCTTCACTCAAAGGGAGTCAAAATAATGACCAAATCACTCTGAATGGTTTTAAAACCAACAACAGTGGTGGTATTTTAGGAGGAATTTCAAATGGGGATGACATCAATGTTAAAGTCTATTTTAAACCTACGCCTTCTATTTTTATTAAACAACAAACCCTTGATACACATAATCAAGAAGTAAATTGTGCATTAAAAGGTCGACATGACCCATGTGTAGCTATTAGAGGAAGCGTGGTTGCGGAATCAATGATGGCTTTAGTTTTAGCAGATATGTTGTTATTAAATATGGGAAGTCAAATCAAACACGTCAAAAGAATATACAGCTAAAAAGCAAGTCAAACTTGCTTTTATGCCAATGCTAACTTTTGATTCATATAATCAGAAAAAGCATTTAAAATTACTTGAGAATCTTCGTCGTTATAGACACAAATACCTGCATTTTTTAAATCTTCAAGTGGCAGTGCATTCGTTTTTGGCACGATGATCGCATCAAAATTATTCTCTTTAAACTCATTCACAAACGCTTCATTGTTTGCAAACTTTTGATTTTTCAGGGTTTCAACACCAACAATATCATTATCACTTACATCCAAAACAGTCAAAAACTCAGCCTCTTCAATACTGCTTGCACTGTGTGAAATATAACTCATATTATCTTTAGTAGGAAATACAATTCTCATTTGTTGTCCTTATTTAAACAATGTTATTCAAATTATATAGTCCAAACAGACTGGAGATTCATTCAACAAGGGAGCCAGATGTATTAATAATTATTAGGAGTAATTACTTTTGAACATATGTGCGAATCATTCAATCTATTTGAACATATGTTAGAATTTTAACAAATTAATGAACATATGTCAATATAAAATTTGCCAAATTTTTTAATTTATGCTAAAATTCGCAAAAAAAAGATAAGCATGGCAAGAGAAAAAGTACAACGAGAATTAACCTTAACTTTACAGAGTAAATATTTTGGTCCAAAAGATATTGAACCAGCCGAAACCATCGTACTTCTTCATGAAGAGATTGAAGCCATTCAACTTATGAGTATCGAGAACATGTATCAAGAGGATGCCGCCAAAAAAATGAATGTCTCTCGTGCTACCTTTTCTCGAATCATTAAAAATGCACGACGTAAAGTTGCAATGGCATTAATCAATGGTTATAACATTAAAATCCATGAAGTGAAAAATGATTTCTCAGTAGCAGTGTGCTCTTCAAGTAAAACTGAGCTCAATGACATCAGTTTATATTCAGAGTATATTTTTATCTTTCATATTCAAGATTATAAACTCACCTCACAAATGCTCATTAAAAACCCTGCATTTCCAAGAGAAAAAAAACCTTCACAACTCTTTCCTAAGCTTTTTCAAGAGCAAGAGGTGAACTATTTTATCACTGATAAATTAGGGGTTACGCTTAAAAATGCGCTCATTGCAAAAGGGATTTATCCTATTATTAAAGATAACAACACCATTAATATTGATAAAGTCGTAGATATATTTAAGTAGGTAGAAGAGTTAAAGTTCGTGCTTTAACTCTTCTAATCGTGCAATTCTGTCTTGTGTCGTAGGATGTGTTCTAAACAGATCAGAAAACTTTGTTTCATGTCCACTGAATGGATTGATAATAAACATATGAGCCGTTTGTTCGGTTGCGTTTCTGACTTCCCCTCTTTTAGCGTACTGTTCGAGTTTTCCTAACGCGCTTTGAAGTCCAGCAGGGTTTCCTGTCATACGTGCTGCTCCTTCATCTGCAAGATACTCTCTGCTTCGACTCACGGTCATTTGAATAATCCCAGCAGCCAGTGGTAAAATAATTGCTAAAAGAATCATCACCACAGGATGGATGCCTCTTCGACTGTCACCAAAAATTGCTGAAAATTGCAAAAAATTTGCAATCATTGCAATCGCACCTGCAAAAGTTGCTGCAATGGTTCCTATTAATATATCATAGTGTTTGATATGTGAAAGTTCGTGAGCAATAACGCCTTCTATCTCTTTTTCATTGAGCAGGTTCAATAAACCTTGTGTCACAGCAACTGCAGCATTTTCATGGTTTCTTCCTGTTGCAAATGCATTGGGCACATTATCAGGGATAATATAGATTTTAGGCATTGGCAGTCCCGATTTATAGACCAACTCTTTTACAATTTTATACACCATATGGTGTGAATCTTGTACTTCAACGGCATTATAATGTGCTAAAACATGTTTATCAGAATAGTAATAGGCGTAAAAATTCATTCCACCTGCAAGTAAAAAGGCAATCAATGCACCGTTGGCTCCACCAACATAAGCACCCACAAACACAAACAATACGGTTAAAAATGTTAATAAAATAACCGTTTTAACTTGTTCCATTGTATCTTTCCTTTTAGTAGTTTAAAATAGCATTATTGACTAACTATCATTAAATTCTATTTAAAATTGATTCACTTTTATAAGGAACTTTTGCACTGGGTGAAGTTTTTGAAGTGGTCTCTAAATGCACATCTTGGTCATCAAAGAAAATGTCTGCACCAAAAGCATTGACTACCTCATATTTATCCACACCACCTAAAAAGAATGCTTCATCCAAACGTACATTCCAAGCATTCAACGTACGTATGACCCTTTCATGTGCAGGAGAATTACGCGCCGTAATAAGTGCCGTTCGTATGGGTGTTTTCTCTTCAGGATATTTACTTTGAATATTTGAAATAACGCGCAACAGTTTTGCAAAAGGTCCTGCTTTAAGCGGGTCACTGGCGTGCTGAAGCTCAAACTCTAAAAAGGCTTCTAAACCTTGTGTTTTATAGACTATCTCTGAGTCTTCAGAGAAGAGTACTGCATCTCCATCAAATGCAATTCGCACTTGATTGCTTTCCACATCAATGGCATTATCAAAAGGCAAAATTCTTGCAGCTGCTACTCCCATATTAATGGCATCTTGCACATCGTTTTCATTGGCCGATAAAAAAAGATCCACTTTAAATGGTTTCAAATATTTACTGATGTTATTTCCACCCGACCAAGCTGAACGTTGAATATCAAGCTTGTATTGGTCAATCGATTTTGTAATACGCAGACTGGTTGCAGCATTATTACGTGAAACAATGATTACTTCAACTTGTTTTTCAGGAAAATCTTCATTGATTTTTAAAAGGTTTTTAACCAATCTAAAACCCGTACCTTTTTTCAAGGTCTCTTCTTCATGCTCTATTTGATACTTATAGTATTCATCCAAGCCACTTTTTTCAAAAATTTTATTCTCTTCTTCTAAATTAAACAGTGCCCGAGATGAGATGGCTATCACCAGTTTTTTATCTAAATCGTACCCCACGACATACTCCAAATTATAGGAAAATTTTACAATTATACTAAAAAATAATAAAATATAGTTTGAGAATATCCTTTAAAAGGAGTGATGATGCTCGAACTGTTTTTAATACGTCATGCGAAATCATCGTGGAAAGATCTCACCCTTGATGATTTTGAACGTCCACTGAATAAAAGAGGAAAATACTCTGCTTTATTTATGTCTGAAAAGCTTTTAAAAAAAGCAGCTATCCCCGATATGATTCTGTGTTCTCCTGCTAAAAGGGCAAAAGCCACGTCCAAACCTTTTTGTAAAACCTTAAAAGTATCCAACATTCATTTTGACCCTTTGATTTATGAAGCTTCAATGCATGATCTGTACACCATGATTAAACAGATCTCTCCATCACACAAAAAAGTGTTTTTAATTGGACACAACCCTGAACTCAATGCATTAGCATATGAATTAGTACAACATCAAGAAAATATTCCTACGTGTGGCATTGTGCATATACAATTTCATACGCAATTGTGGGAAAATGTAACGCAAGAGTGTGCGAAAAAGGTCAATTTTTATTTTCCTAAACAATATAATGATTTTTTCGATTATTTTTAGTTAGTTAAAAGCAAAATATCTTTACAATTTGATTAGAAATAATTTTTTAATGACGGAATTGCTTTGATGAAAACACTATATATAATGCGCCATCCGCAAAAATCTACATCTAATGTAAAAGAAGATAATTTTGATTTAAAACTCTCAGAGCATGGAATTGAACAAACCCATGAAATGGGTGAGAGACTTCGTCAAATGAATATTCAACCTGATTTAATTGTCGCAAGTCCTGCTAACAGAACACGAACAACCGCTGAGATTATGGCTTTAGAGCTTAAGTACAATAAAACCATCATGTACAATGAAGTACTGTATCAAGCCTTTTTAAATGAACTCATAGAGACCATCACCTATACGTTTGATACGGTTAATGAACTGCTTTTAATTGGACACAACCCTTCATTGACCGCTTTAGTTTTGACATTGGTGGGACACAAAGATGAAGTCAAACCAGGCAGTGTACTTAAAATAGAATTTCACACGGATTCTTGGATCAATATTGCCAAAGAGAATGCGCATCTTATTTGGCTTGAAGAGGTTAATTAAAGTTTTATTTCCCTAAACAAAATGAGCCAAACATCACATCCAACATCTCATCGTGTTGATACGGTCGAGTGATATTTGAGATGTGTTGTAACGCCTCATTAATATGATGCGCAAAGAATTCCAATTCACCTGTTTGTAAAGGCATGTTTGCTTGAAGAATATACCCTAAGGTCTCTTCAACTGCACTTACTTGTCGTTTAGATATAAGTGTCATTCCTTCAGTTGATGAGTTATTATCCAAAAGTTTTTCCAATGCTTGAACCAATGGATTGATACTTTGTTTGGTGCTCAGTTCAATATGAGAAAAAAGAACACTTTTATCAAACTGTGCATCTAAATCAACTTTATTCAATACAGTTATAACCTCTTTATCTGTGATACTCTCTAAAAGTTCAAGTATCTTTTTATCTTCAGCATCCACTTTTTTTGAGTTATCAAACAGTGCAATGATAATATCGGCTTCATTGACAGCTTCTAAAGATTTTTCAATACCAATTTTTTCAATCACATCACTTGCTTCTCGAATACCTGCAGTGTCTACAATCTTAATAAGGTGTGTACCAATTTTTACACTCTCTTCAATGGTGTCTCGAGTTGTCCCTGCAATATCAGAAATAATGGCTCTATCAAAGTTTAAAAGCTTATTTAAAAGTGAAGATTTTCCTACATTGGGTTTTCCAATGATGGCCACTTTAAAGCCTTCAATTAAACCTTCACGTCGTCTGCTGGCATTAAGGGTGTCATGCAGTTTTTCCATGATTTTTTGAAGTTTTTGCTCAATCTGTAAGAAGATATCTTCAGGCAGATCCTCTTCAGCATAATCAATATTTACTTCCGTATATGCCAACATAAAAAGTAAATCTTCTCGAATAGATTCAACAAATTCGACCAACTCACCTTTGAGCTGTTTGGCTAAAAGCTTAACCGCATCTTCACTTCTGGCTTCAATGATTTTAGCTATGGCTTCTGCTTTGGTTAAATCAATCTTTCCATTTAAAAATGCACGTTTTGAGAACTCACCTGGTTCAGCTAATCTGGCACCTTGTTTAATCACTTCATCCACAACCAGACTTGAAATGGCCAAACCACCATGACATTGAAACTCTACAATATCTTCGCCTGTAAATGAAAAAGGATTTTTAAAATACAAAATCAAAGCCTCATCCAAAACTTCATTTTTGGAATCATACAGTGTGTTCAGTGTTGCGTATCGGGGAGTTAATTCTTTTCGTTTTGAAAGTGCAAGAGCAATGTTAAGGGCATCCTTCCCACTTACTCTTACAATAGAGATAGAACCAATGGCATTTGCTGTAGCAATGGCTACAATCGTATCATCAAAGCTCATAAAAATTTACTTTGCTTTATACTCATTGACAAGCACGTACTTATCGCCTCTTTGATTGGTTTTCACTGCCACATACTTATCAGGGAACTCTTCTCGAAGTCGTTTAAGTGCAATATGCACTAATATACCATCAAGTGGTTTTGTTTTATACGAACCATTTTGTTTGATGTTCTCAATCACTGGTTCTAAATAGTTATGAATCGCCTCTTCTTGATTTTTCAAGAACTCAGCAATCTCTAATCGAAGCATCAATCCATACTTTTCATTGATCCAGTTAAACAGAATATAGGATAAGGCTTTGTATCGGTATCCTTCTTTACCTATAAGTAAAGCAGAGTCTTCACCTGTAAACTCAATGTATACCGTCTCTTCATCATAAAAATCCACTTTGATTTCATCAAGCAAAAAACAGGTTTGTCCAAACAACATATTGACATCTTTTTTGATTTCATCGATGATCTCTTGTTGGTCTCTTTTAATAAAAAGTTTGTTTGATTTTTCATCAAATTTTTCATTACATTCAGTGTAGAAGTTATCAAAAATAGAGTCTTTTTCTTTGAGTTTGGGAGTAGATTTGTATTTTTCAAGTTCACGTTTTGCTTTTTGGCACTCTTCGCTGTGCTCATCTTTACAGTTTTCAGCAATTTTTTTCGATACTTCTTCTATTTTAATACAATTTTTTCGATATTTTGGTTCTCTTCGTCGATTATGGTGATGGGCGCCACGCCTTGGAACAGCCATAATAATGGCTGTTTTTCGTCCAAAACCTAAAAACCCTTTACTGGATTGTTGAATAATATCAATTTTTAAATCAGTTATAGAACAATTAAATTCATTAGTCGCCAGTTCATAAGCTTCTTCTAAACACGTTGCTTCAAACTTTTTCATAATAATATCCTACTATTTTTTAATGGCTTTTTGTTTTTCAAAGACTGAATTAATATAGTATTGTTGCCCTATAGTAAATACGTTATTGATAAACCAGTACAGAGTTAATCCAGCTGGGAACCACAAGAAAAAGAATGTAAATACTACTGGTAAAAATTGGAAAATTTTCTTTTGCATCTCATCTTGAAGTGTATTTGGTGTTAACTTTTGTTGTAAGAACATTGATGCACCCATTAAAATTGGTAATACAAAATATGGATCCATTTCAGCTAAATCGTGAATCCAGAAAATCCACTCTGCCCCTTTTAACTCAATTGAGTTCAATAACACACGGTAAATAGCAAAGAATACTGGAATTTGTAAAATCAATGGGAGACATCCACCCATTGGATTTGCACCATGTTTTTTATACAATTCCATCATTGCTGCAGATTGTCGTTGTTTATCATCTTTATATTTGGTTTGAAGATCTTTGATTTTTGGCGCAAGCTCTTTAAGCTTTTGCATAGAAACCATACCTTTATACGATAATGGGAATAAAATCAGTTTAATAATGATTGTCAATGCAACAATTGTCCATCCCCAGTTCCCAATATATGTTTGTAAGAATTGTAAAAATACAAACATTGGTTTAGCTAAGAATGTAAAGAACCCATACTCAATTACATCAACAAGTTCTGGGTTTAATTTATGCAGTAAAATATGCTCTTTTGGTCCTGCGTATCCACTTACGGTTAAATCACCATTACCGTGAATAAACATTTGTGGGTCTTTGTTTCCATCTTTCATTACAGAAACAGACATGCTTTTATCAAAGTTATACAACACACTTGTATAGTATCGATCAAATGCTGAAGCAAATTTAACACCCGTTAAACTCTCTGTTTTTTCCATATCACCATCAAGAAAAGTGGTGAGTGTTCCATCGTTGAGCTTTAAAAGTGCACCATGGTCTGCATACATATCAACCAATACATTTGGTCTGAATCCTGTAGTTAAGAAAAATGTTTGTGGTGTAGAAGTTTTGACATTTACATCATAGTGTCCATCAGGATAAAATGTTAATGTTTTTGTTACAACTACAGATGAAAGAGTTTGTGTTAAAACCAATTCTTGTTTATTTTGAGTTGCATCAACAGAAGCTTGACTTGCAACCACATTGGTTTTAAATGCTTCTTCATTGATATTCGCATCAGAAAATCGAACTTCTAAAGGTCGTAACTGATTTAAATCAAACAGTTGAATCTGTTTTTGATCTTCATTGACATACTTTGTCTCTAAAAGTGTTACTTGAGCAATTCGACCTAAATTATCAATTTCATATTTACTTTTATTCGTTGTAACGGTTGCAGCAACATTTTTAGGAGCTAATCCCAACGCTGGAGCAACATTTACACTGTTTGTATTTACATCACCTTGAACCATTTGTGGTGCTTGGTTCATCTCATTTGCTATACTTGGAGCTTGGTTACTTGTCACTTGTTGAGCTTGTTGTGTTTGTTGTGCTTGCTCTTTTGCTTTTGCCTCTTGTTGTGGCTTTAATACTAAAAACTCATATGCTAAAAAAAATGCAAAAACGACCAATGTCATGACGAGCATTCGTTTTTGCATACCTTGATTATTATTATTTGGACTCATTCTTCTTTTTATACTCCCAATTTTTTATTACGTAAAAATCATCTTTATTGATTGGCACGTACCAATACTTTACAGCTATTTTTTTAAAGACAATATTCTGTTTACATTTATATTTGATTACAGGGTAATCGCAACCACCTATAAAAAGCTGGTTACATTTTAATATGCGTGTTATTGTAAAATAAATCGCCTTAAATATACTATTATTTTCACACTGCCAAATGGCATATTCTGAACATGTTGGGTAGTATCTACAACTTCCTGGAGTAAGCGGGGAGATAAATCGTTGATAAAACTTAATCAAAAGTTTTAAAAGCGTTCTCATTTCAGTAACTCTAATCGTTTAAATGCGAATTGAAAATCTTTTTTAAGTTTTGCAAAATCATTTTCATGTATTTTATCTTTTGCAACAAAGATATATTTTCCAGTGAGTGTTTTGTTTTCATAAGATAAAAACAGAGCACGTAGACGTCGTCGTGCTCTGTTTCGATGAACTGCATTACCGACTCGTTTCGATGTTACAAATGCAGCGTATGTCTCTTGGGCAGGTTTATAAAAAGCGACAAAGGAATCAGTGTGCCACTTTTTACCAGACTTATAAAGTTCGTTAAAATCTTTTTTACTGTTAAGTCTGTGTTGTTTACTTAAACAGCTAATCTCTTTCTACCTTTAGCTCTTCTAGCACTGATCACTTTTCGACCACTTTTAGTCTTCATTCTTACTCTGAAACCGTGTGTTCTTTTTCTAGGCGTGTTGTGCGGTTGATATGTTCTTTTCATTGTCTTTATGTCCTCTTTTTACAAATTAAGTTGCGGATTATAGTTAAACTAAGCTTAAGATTTAATTATATTAAGCTTCTTTTCAAGATTTATCTTTAACCTCTTACCAAGTTTGCTTGAATCGTTTTTTTCTCTCTTTTTTTAAGTGCTAATTCATAAGAAAAGGGTTTATAACCCTCTTTCCGCACCAAAATATTAAGTTGATTGCCTGCAGGTATTTTAATGGTTAAAGCTCCTGTTCCTCTGTATTTTCCATTGATATAGACTTCGTTGTCTTGTATGTTACTTCTAATGGTTAATTCTGCCATGTTGTCTTTGATTTCATCAATCTGTCTGAGTGCTAATTTAGCTTTTTTGTCCCCTTGAGAGTTGGCCAACTCAAACCAATGAATGGCCAAATCGATGTCTTGTTTGACACCAATTCCATTGAAGTAAATATTGCCTAAAACCACTTGTGCTTTTACACTTCCACTGGCAGCGGCCAATTTATAAAGTCGAATGGCTTTATTAAAATCTCTGGGAACACCCAAGCCCAATTCATACATATAACCCAGATTATATTTTGCATTGGCCGCATCTTGTATGACTTCCATAAACACTTCGTACGCTTTAGAATACTCTCTGTTCTCTAAGGCATACTCTCCTTCATGAATACTTGTAGAAAAAAGTGCCGTGAACGTTAAAAAAAGAGCGACCAAATACTTCATCAAAAACCTTTAAAATGCGAATTACGAAATCTGCGCTTGAATTTCACCGTTTATTATATCAAACTTGACATCATTTCCTTCTTTAATTTTATCTTCTAAAATTAAATCGGCTAATTTATCCTCTACTACTTCGTACAACGCTCTTTTCAGAGGTCGTGCACCAAATACAGGGTCAAATCCGACTTGGGCAATGTACTCTTTGGCACTTTGAGTGAGTGAAATCGTAATCTCTTTTTGTGCCACTTTTCGTTTGATATCATCAAACATAATATCCACAATATTGGTAATGGCATCCAATCCCAGTTGTTCAAAAATCACGATGTCATCTAGTCGGTTTAAAAATTCTGGTTTAAAGTACCCCTTGATTTCATTCATCACTTCAGCTCGTCGTTGCTCTTTATCTGAAATTTCAATGATTTTAGCACTACCAATGTTTGATGTTAAGATAATAATGGTGTTTTTAAAATCAATCGTCACTCCCTTGTTATCGGTTAATCGTCCATCATCTAATACTTGCAGTAAGATATTAAACACATCAGGATGCGCTTTTTCAATCTCATCAAATAAAATTACACTGTACGGTTTTCTTCGCACAGCTTCAGTTAACTGTCCACCCTCATCATATCCCACATACCCAGGAGCTGCACCTATAAGACGGCTGACTGAGTGTTTCTCCATATATTCACTCATATCAAAACGTATGAGTGATTTTTCATCATCAAACAAAAATTTTGCCAACGTTTTTGCACTTTGTGTTTTTCCCACACCTGTTGGTCCTAAGAACATAAACGATCCAATTGGACGATTCTCTTGACTTAACCCTGCTTTGTTTCGTTTAATGGCTCGACTGATCGCTTTGATCGCTTCATCTTGCCCTACCACATCCTCTTTAAGTACCTCTTGTACTTTTAAAATACGCTCTTTCTCACTTGAAAGCATTTTATTGACTGGAATTCCTGTCCATTTACTTACAATGGCTGCAATCGAGTCTTCATCCACACTGTTTCTTAAAAGTGTTCCATTTTCAACCATCATGGCCCATTTGTTTTCATTCTCTTTGATTTTAGCTTCCAATTCTGGAATATCTCCATATTCTATTTTGGCTGCTTCATCAAATTTTGACTCTCGTTTGGCAATGGCTGCTTTGTTTCGTAGCTCTTCTATTTTAGCTTTGATACTTGAAGCTGCATTAAAGGTCTCTTTTTCAGTCTCAAACTGTGTTTCAAGTCCTCTTTTTTTCTCACCTAAATTGGCCAACTCTTTCTCTATCTCTTCAATTCTGGCTTTGTTTTTCTTTTTATCTTCCATTAACAATGCTTGTTTTTCAACATTGAGTGTGGCAATCTCTCTTTTAACGGTTGAAAGCACTACGGGTTCACTCTCAATTTGCATTTTAAGCTCAGCTGAGGCTTCATCAATTAAGTCAATTGCTTTATCCGGCAAAAATCGGTCCCCAATATATCTTTCAGAGAGTTTAGCAGCAGCTACTAAAGCACTGTCATTGATTGTAATATTGTGGTGCGTTTCTAATCGCTCTTTTAATCCTCTTAAGATATGTATGGCTTCATTGACGGTTGGTTCATCTACTGAAACTGGTTGGAATCGTCTTTGAAGTGCCGCATCTTTTTCAAAATACTTTCTGTACTCTTTAAGTGTCGTTGCTCCAATGGTATGCAACTCACCACGTGCAAGAGCTGGTTTTAAGATATTGGCTGCATCCATGCTTCCTTCACTGGCACCAGCACCTACGATGGTGTGAATCTCATCAATGAAAAGAATAATATTTCCTGCTTTTTTTACTTCATCAATCACAGCTTTTAGTCGGTCTTCAAACTCACCTCGATATTTGGCTCCTGCAATAAGTGCACTCATATCAAGTGTAATCACCTTTTTATTTTGAAGACTTGTTGGCACTTCACGGGCTACAATTCGTTGCGCTAAACCTTCAACGATGGCTGTTTTACCCACACCTGGTTCTCCCAGCAAAATAGGATTATTTTTGGTTTTACGAATGAGAATTTGCATCATTCGTTGCACCTCTTCATCTCGACCAATCACAGGGTCAAGTTCACCATCAATGGCTTTTTTATTTAAATCAATTCCATATTTCGCCAATGAGTCTAACACATCATCACCACTTTGGCTCTCTATTTTAGCCCCACCACGAATGGATTCAATGGTCTTTTTAAACTCGTTCATATCCACATACTTAGAAATCACCTCTTTAAAGAGTTTATTGTCTAAGTTTGCTAGGATAAAAGTATCTATGGCAATATATTTATCCCCACTGCTTGACATCAAGCCCTCTGCTTTTTGTAAAGCATCCACAACGGCTCGCCCTACTTTGATATTGTCTTTGGTTACACTTGATACTTGTGGCAGTTTTGAGGCATAACTTTTAACATCCAACTCAATGGCTGTTTTATCTTGATTCATTTTATTGAACACTTGATTTAAAACAGAATTGGTATTGGTTAACAGTGCCCAGATAATGTGGACAAACTCCACTTCTTGGTTTTTATTATGCAGTGCCAAAGCAACAGAAGACTCTATTGTTTCGGCGAGTTGATTGGTCAGTTTTTCAAAAATCTTATTCATATTAGCACTCCTAGTATTTAATTGCTAAATAATTATAGCAAGTTGAGTGAATTATTGTCAAGTAATTTAAGAATTTTATTTTTTAACACTCAATTCAATAGTGAATTTTGCCCCATAATGCTGTTCATTTTCATAGGTAAACATACTGTTTTCTGCGACTATTTTCCCTTTCATATGTGAGACAATAATTTGATGTGTCATGTAAAGCCCTATTCCCGTACCTTGCTGTTTATACTTGGTTGTAAAATATGGGTCAAAAATTGATGGCATGATATTTTTAGGGATTCCCCCTGCACTGTCATGAACTGTAATGATGATTTGGTCTGTTTTGATGCGACGAACTTTAATCATAATCAAACGTTTTTTATCTCTAGGTAATTCTAACAATGCATCTTTTGCATTGTTAAAGATATTAATAATCGCTTGTGTGAGTTCGTTTTCATAACCTAAAATTTCCAAAGATTCATCATACTCTTTGAGCACCTTTATATCATAATTTTTAAAACTCGAAGCCAACAGGGAAATGACATTGTCTGTTACTTTGGTCACATCAAAAGTGGTTTTGGCTTTATCCGATTTAAAAAAGTTTCTAAAATCATCAATCGTTTTTGATAAATAGTGGGTGGATTTCATGATAGAGTTTAAACTGCTTTCAACTTCATCATCGGTTAACACTCCAAATTCTTTTTGTACCTTCATCCCACTTGCAGCACTTGAAATAGCACTCAATGGTTGTCGCCACTGATGTGCAATGTTTCCAATCATCTCTCCCATGGAGGCCATTTTTGATTGTTGAAAGAGCAGTTTATCTTTGTGTTTAATTTCAGAAATATCAATAACGGTAGAGACTTTAAGCTTCAACCCAAACAGATGTAAAAATTTGCCTTGCCCTATCGAGATAAAACTGCTGCCATCTTTTTTTAAAAACTCTATTTCATACGGTTCGGTCTCTTTTTCCATGTTATATTGCACAATTTTTTGAGATGATGGTGCCACAAAATGTAGAAACTCTTTGCCTACCATCTCCTCTTTTTTATCATACTTAAAGAGTTTAACTGCCACATCATTCACATCCAAGCAAACACCATCTTTATGAATCAAAATAGCTTCCATGGTTGAATTAACCAAAGATTTAAAGCTGTTCAAAGACTCTTCTAAAGACTCTTCCCGTTTTTCAATTTCACGCTGCATCAATTCAAAACTTTGCGTAAAGGTTTCAAACTCTTTATAAGGAGAGTCTTGAATCTTAATCGCATAATTTCCTGCGGATATTTGTGCAATATTATCTGTGTATTGGTCAATTTGTTTAAACAATCGTTTTGCGATTTTAAGAGCAATGTATACTGAAACCAATAAAAATATCAATGCAATGATAATAATATTCAGTACAATTTCATTGATACTTCCAATTAAAATATCATAATCTTCACGCACTAAAACTTTCCAATCCACTTTTTCAATGGTGGTATACATTCCCATATTTTTTCTGTTTTGATTAATGCCTTTATATTTTCCCATCACATAAGGAGCGTTTTTGTACATCAAGTCCTTAAATACGCTAGTGTTTAAAATATTGAACTGCTGATGCACCATCTCAGGATTATCTTGATTTAATATCACCACTCCTTTGCTGTCCAAAAGTCGAATCATATATGAATCATCACTGTTCTTGTAGCGTTCACAAAAGGAAGCCAAACTATTGAGTTTAACAAAAATAACTCCGACTTTATCTAATGGCATTTGAAAGCTATATGTGATGGATTGATCTTCATCAACCAATGAGAAAAAAGTATCTGACCAATAACTTTGCTCTCCTTGAGAGATTTCTATAAAATAGCGTTTTAACGAGTAATCAAACCCTTTATAGATATTCACATCTGAAGTGGTATAGAAGTTTTCTATTTGTCCCTTTTTATCTAGCACCAGTACAGAAGAGATATTGGGATTGAGTTCCACAATACTTTTTATAATCATACTGCTTCTTTGGTAATTGGTCAACATATACGTAGCATTTTGTTCTATTTCATTTAAGAACTTCTCAACTTCTTGTTCCACTTGTATTAAGACCTGACGTTGACTGCGTTCAGCCGTGCTAAGTTTTGATTGATACAAAGAGTAAACCGAAAGAAAACCCACGGTTAATGTAACAAACATCACAAAAAGGATAAAAATATTAAGAATATTCTGTTTTAAAGATATTTTTCTCACCAACACTACTCTTTTTTTACAAATTGATTATTTTTGACTGTCATTAAAAAATAGTCTCGGTCAACATCCCCAAACTTATCAAATACAACTTTTCCTTGAAGACCCTCAAACACTTTTTGAGTCAATAAATGTTGTTTAAGGTTTACAATATTGCTGTCTTTGTTAATGACCTCTAAGATGATTTGCATCGTTTCATACGCTTGAGCAGAAAAAACAGAAGGTTTTGTACCATAACGATTGATATAACGTTGAACAAACTCTACATAGGCTTGGTCTTTTGAGTTATCATCATAGCCCGTAATAAAAATAATACCTTCAACATATTTTCCACCATTTTCAATAAAGTCATCACTTTTGGCCCACCCTGAAACCACCACTTGTTGTTTGATACCATTAAGTCGTAAATATTGAATGAATTTTGAACTGTCAATGGAGTTTGCAATGACCACAACAGCATCAACATTTTTCTCTTTAATATCTGAAGCAATGGCACTGTATGATTCACTGAGTTTTTTTGCTTCAATTAAAGCAGGACCACCCAATTGCACAAAAGAGTCCTCAAAATTGTTTAAATAGTTGTTCACATACGATTTATTTTTTTCATCATACACCATATACAAATTTCGAATATCATGAGCTAGTAAATAGGAGGAAAGTTTGTTAAAACGAGAAGTATTGTGTGCCACTTGTGTTCGCACAAAATTATCTTTTTTATTACTGAATTCACTGCTGCTTGCAGTGGGAGAGATCATTAAAAGTTGTGGATATTCTTGTAATATTTTTATGGACTCTTTGGTCATAGAACTGGTGGTATTCCCAATAATAAGCTTGACGCCATTGGCTGCAAATTCATGAATAATATTTTGTGCTTCTTTGGGATTTTGTTGATCGTCTTTTTGAATGAGCTGAATGTTTTGATTGCCAACTTTATAATCAACCTCTTCTAAAGCCAAACGCACTCCATTTAATACGCTGTGTCCTAAAGTAGAGTATTTACCACTTAAACCGGCGACAAAACCAATTTTGATTTCATGAGGACGATTGAACCAAGCTGCGACTCCTACAATTATTATCACTATGGTAATTATAAGAAGCGGCCTCTTCATTGTATCCCTTATTCCTCTTTGTCAACATAAGTGTATTATAATACCATTAAATATTTTAAGAAACTTTAATTTAAAGGCATCTCTAAAAAATAATCTGATTTTTTAAGGTACCTTCATAAGGAAACGTTATGTTATGTGGCATAGATGAAGCAGGTCGGGGCCCTTTAGCTGGTCCAATGGTCGTTGCAGGGGTAAAAATACGAAACACCATCAAAGGGCTCAATGACTCCAAGCAACTCAGTGAAAAGAGAAGAGAAGCACTCTTTGATGAAATCATTAACTCATGTGACTATCACATTGTCTTTACCCATAATCAAACAATTGATGAAAAAGGATTAAGCAGTTGTATTAAACACTCTATTCTTGAAATCATGGAAAATATTAACGCAAAAGAGTATCTGATGGACGGAAATACTTCATTTGGAATTCCTAATTTGCATCATAAAATCAAAGCAGATGCCACCATACAAGAAGTGAGTGCTGCCTCTATTCTAGCAAAGGTGAGTCGTGATCGTTTTATGTGTGATATTGCGTCACAATACCCACCGTATCAATTTGAAAAACATAAAGGCTATGGTACCAAAGCACACATTGATGCCATCAAAAAGTATGGATATTGCAAATTACATCGACGAAGTTTTAAAACAAAAGTATTAGATGAGTTCTTTATGAAAAAAAACGAACAGACACTATTTTAATTATTTTTTTTAAAAAAGTATACTTTTTTTAAAAAAAAGTGCTATAATAAAGGTGACTAAAGAAAGGTCGCTTATGAAACAAATATTATTTTTAATTGCATTGGCACTCATTTTTACTGCTTGTGAAGAAAAAAGCATTGCCGAACAACGTTTAGAGTGTAAGCAACAAGGTAAAAAATTTAAAACACAAAAAGTCTTTAATTACAGACATGGGGAGTATACACTCAAAGGAGAGTGTATATAATCTCCTTATTTATTCACTTCTCCAATTTTACTCTCAATGGAAGCCACCTTTCCTTTTAATCGACCATCAGAGTTCTTACGAATATCAAACGTAATGGTTGAATAGACTCGATTACACCCTAAGTGTTCTAAAACATCATAACACTCTTGAATAATATTAAGCGCATCTGAAATGTGTTTTGTTTCAATGATTGTGGCCATGGGCGTGAGCTGATAAGGAAAGCCTGAATCACGTATGGTTTTAATCACTTGTGCGACGTATTCACTCTTACTCTCTGTTCCATCAGTTGGGAACATTGCCATCTCTAATAGTACTGACATGGTTCTCCTTTTTATTTTTTAAATACTACTCAAAGAAGCGTTAAACATAAATAAGAAACACTGTTTTATTTTTAGATATGCTCTTATTTGTAACATTCATTTTTAAACCTAAATTTAAAAATATTTAGCTAACATAATCTTCTGGTCTCTCTATAATTTGAGAGAAAAATATGTAACTACGATTAGGAGAAATAAATGCATTTAGATGTATCAGCCGAAGTTTTACTTTCGCAATTAGGATATGCAAAAACAGAAAGTTCTGTATCACAAGCACAAAAAATGATTGATAATACAGAAGGGTTTGAAAAATTCTCAAAACACATTATCAGCCTACATGATCACATTAAGAAAATGAACGCGTATGTAGGGTTATCGAATAAAACAGACTATTTTAAAATCAAATGCGATGAAAATGACGCACCTGAAATTTTAGAAGAGTTTCATGATGAAGTATCACACTGGAGCAGAAAATATAACGTTGCTTTAGAAAAAATAGAAGACAAACCAATTTATTATATTTTAGGGCACAAATAATCAAAGGTACCAAGGTACCTTTGATCTTTATATTTTATCAACCACCATTCCTGCAACGACTTTAATCCCTTTTTGATTCAATGATTCAATCTCATCCAAATCATTCACGCCCGTTGCAATCAACTCAATCCCCAATGAATCTAAAACAATTTTAAGCACATTGATGTTTTGTTGAGCATCTAAGATATACTGTTTATCGGCTTTCACAAAGGCAGGTTTTAACTCTTTAAGATAGTTATAATCCTCTCCATATGCCATAAAACTGTTAATACCAAAACCAAAACCAAACTCTTTAAAGAGTTTAATATAGTGTTGACTGTTTTCAAAATGTTTATTGATAACCGATTCTGGAATCTCAAAAATAATCTCTTTTTTCACTTCATGTTGATGTGTTCTAAACAACTTTTTGAGTTTTTCATAAGTATCCTCATCTTCAATAAATTGTGAAGAGATTTGAATGGTCAATGGGATGTCATTTTGACTGTCATTTGAAAGTAATACTTTTTTAATCACATACAAATAGACATCTTGCACCATTCCCAATTCAACGACTGGCGCAATCAATGTACCATAAAAATAGGATTCGTTGTTGCTGTTAAGCGCAAAACTGACGACATTATGACGTTTCACTTTTGTAAAAGTATCCACCACTTTTCGGTACATGATTTCAAAACTGTCGTTTTTAAAACCATCTAAAATTATCTGTCTCCATCGCTCTTTAGCAATGGCCACTTTATTATTTAACAGTTCATAATAATGCCCAGAAGGAAGCAATTTGGCTTGTGCAAGTGCATAATCCACTAAACTAAACAGTTCACTCATATTGTGTTGTGGTTCATATTCACATACACCAATATCTAACCCAAACTCCTCTTTATTAAGTTTTAACTCTTCAAGTTTATCATTTATGTATTGCACGATTTTGTCCAGGATACTTTTAATGTCTTGCATATAAATTTTTGGAAGCATCACCACAATCTCTGTACCATTGATACGACACACAATGGCATCCGAATAATTTTGAACTTCCTCTTTTAAGAACTGTGCAAATTCAAACAAAAGCTTATCTGTACTTTGATACCCTAACACTTGATTCAAAACATCTGCTTTTTTAACCGACATAATGATGGTTGAACCATAATTTTTGCCATTTTCATCTGTGAGATATTCGGTTGCTTTTAAGATAAAATAACGTCGATTGGCAATTTTCATCACGTTATCATTGTAAAGCAGCTCTTTATTTTCTGTTAAAGTATCACTGGCTGTTTTAAAAATGGACTCAAATTTTCGCACCATGGCATTGATACTTTCAATGACTGCTTTAAACTCTTTGGTCCAAGGCATTTTTTCTTGAATTACAAACTCATCTTTCATCACCGCTTGCGCTTGTTTTTCTATATCCAACAACGGTCGTAAAATCACATGAAATACATAAGATAAAATTAATAAAAACACAATACACGCAATTCCTAAATACATCACCATGCTCATCATGATATTATAAAGTTGAAAATAGGTCACACTTCGATTATTTAAAATCTCCAAGGTTCCAATGACTTGCCAACCACTTGAAAGTTTGGCTTTTGCTACAGGCAGTTCAAACTCCACAATTTCTTCAAACCAAGCAGGAATATTGCTGTTATTTATCTCTTTTGTACGTTCATATTTCACCTTTTCATCTATATCAACAAAAGTGATTCTTTCATAATTCCCATTATCAAAACTGGCATTAATCATCGTCTCAATAGCACCTTGAGTCGCTTCTGTGCTACTAATAGAAATACTTAAGCTTGAAACACTGTTTTGTGCATTTTCATACAACTCTTTTTTTGCAGATTCTCGAACGATACTGAAAGATACAAGCAGTATGGTTGATAATAAAATTAAAAATACAAACGAAACCAATATCGCTATTTGTCGGTAGAGCGTCATATTCTATTCTCCCTAATGTGTTTAAGTAGTCTGTCCCATTTTCGGTGTGCAGTTGTCTTTTTACCATCTTGTAAAACCTCAGGATTAAAGTTAAACACAGGCGTTAAGTCCGTACGTTTGGAAGCAGGCAGTAAGATTCTTCGAATGTTATCCAGAACATAAGGTTCTGAACGTGGTGTAGGAAAGTATGTCAGTACCATGTGCGCATCATCATACCCTTTGACGCGAACATAAGTTAAATACATTTTTGAACTTGGTATTCCCAAACGCTTTAAAACAAAGTATTTGGCAATCACATAGTCTTCACAATCTCCTCTATCACGTGCTAAAAACTCAAATGGTGTTGCCCAATAATCGGTCACACCATACGTCTTTATATCACTTGAATAAGGCACATTATTGAAAAACTCATTCACTTTTTCAAGCTTTTTTTCAACACTTTGATTCTCTAAACTTTTAATAAGTCTCTCTAAAGCAACAAAACGATTTTTTGCAAATCGCCCATAATTTTTCTCAACCTCTTTAATAATATCACTGGTGACAAAAGCATAAGTGATGGATAAAATAATGCTAAGAGACAAAGTGATTAAAAGTTTCATATAATATTATAACATAAGGTCATAAAAAAGTAACAAGATAAGGCCTTTTTAAACTGATTTAATCTACTTACAAAATCACAATGCTCGCCATTATCACTATGAGTTTTGAGAAAGTTATAACAAGGCAAAAGCCTTGTTATACACTCTTTTATTGAATATCCGTATGAATATCTTGATGGATTTTCACTTTAACAGTCTCATCATCAGATGTACCTATGTACTCAATATAACCGTCTGCATCAACAACATTATTGGTTGACCATTCATTTGTTAAATGAACTTCATCTTCTGATGTACCTGAGATTTTAATCTCATTATCTGAATCCGTCATATCAATCACATCATCTAAGGATAAGTTTTTGATTTCATTTTTACCCTCAGCACTTAAATCAATGGTTTCAATATTTTTTATATGTGCATCCAATCCATCAAAATTGATATCTTGTCCATTTAAAAGTTTGAATGTATCATCACCGTCGCCACCGATAATTGAATCTGATACATCGCCTTGTAACACATGGTCACTGTCTACAGTCACATCAAACGTAACCACTTCACTTTGATCGCCATTACCATCCGTTACAACTGCACCAAATTCAAGCGTTTGTTCTGGATTATCCACAGGAATAGTGCTCTGTTTATCATAGACAACTGTAATCGTTGAGTTAACCGAATAATCATCATAATAATCCTCCGCACCAAAATCGATTCGGCTCAGAGTTTTGCCTTCAGGAATTTCAATATCAATTCCATCTCTGTCATTATAATCTCCATGAACCTCATACGTATCGTATGTATTATCAGTATAGTACACTTTTACTATGGCATCATCATGATATCCAAAATCATTAAAGTTAACCGATACTTTACTCACACTCACACCAGTAAGAGCATTGAAGTTCATACTTAATACTTCATAACCTTCAATCTCATATTTTGCACTTCCCACATCATAATCATTGATACCGATACTGTTTCCATACTGATTAACTGCTCCACCATTGCTATTTAATGTAACGTTAATACCACTGTTACTTCCTCCGTTGCTGTTCAAACTAATTTGAGTGGTTTGGTCTTCAAGGATTGATGGTACACTGTAAACTGGATCCAAAGCATGAATCATTGTTACTTTATAGGTACCTGCACTGGCATCACCTTCAACGGTAAATACATGAGTTTGCGTTGCATCATCCGTAACCGCAATCAAACCTCCCGAACCATCACTGATGTATTTTAATTGCACATCATTATACGTTGCATTGATTTCATGCTCACTGCCATTTGCATCGGTTACTTTTACAGTAACGGTGTCTCCCACCAAGGAATCACCATTGGCATTGGTAACCGTTACTGTAGAACCAGCAGAGTCTTTTCCAACAACAACGCCCAATGATGCTTCTGCTTGTATTGAACTTGCTCCATTCTCATTCGTAATAACAGTATCATGTGCATCCTCTACAACGGTAGGTACATCAGGAACAAGTGCAGACAAGTCAATGGTTAATGTTGCACTTGATGTATCTCCATCATTATCTGTGACTGTAAATCCAATAGTTTCTTGTTCTACTTGCGCTAATGCTTCTACAGGCGTATAGGTATAGACTCCTGTCTCTAAATTGATCTCAAAAGTACCAAATTCTGTTGTAACACATAATGTATGACCATTCGCTGTTGTTCCATTAGGATTTGTAATGGTTGTACCATCAAAAGTGTATGTTTCTCCACTAATAGTAATCGAGCTCACATACCCTCCATCTGCTCCCAACTCTGCACTTAACGTACTTGTAACAGGTTGTGCTTCTGGTGTTGTTGAAACCAATAAATCACCCAATTTATTAAAGTCAACTTGTGGTTGCAACAATTTATCATGATTTTGTTGTTCAGAAGTACCATCATAAGCAATTGGCTCTAATCCACTGCTTTGAACATTATTACCCATTCCTATTGCATAAGAGACAATATCATGTTCTTCTAAAAATGCTTGCCAGTTCCCTTGACCAACTTCTCCATTTGTCCCAACATACGTAGTGCTGTTTGCATCTGTGCCTTGTGCATAATAAGGGTTATTAGAGTGTTCACCTATTCCAATACCATCCCCTTTGCTGTCCTCTGTTTTTGAACCATCGTTAGAAGAAGTATAGTTTGATTGCGTCGGTTGTCCATCTGTCATAAAATATGAATTATTGATGGTACCTTCTGCTGTTACTTTTCCACTGCTTGAATAATTTTCAATCAATGTTTTAAGAGCATCATCATAGTTCGTTCCTGAATCAATACCATACGGTTTACCTTGATCAATGTACGCTTTTGCTTCAGCAATGGTCAGCCACACTTTTTCATGAGTCGCTGCCCCAGTGGCAAACTTAATAACCATAACTTTCACATCCCCACGATCTGCCTCATTTAAACTTTTTTGATATTGATCGAGTAATTTTTTGGCCGCATCTTTTTGCTCACTTAATGCAGTTGAACTCATACTTCCTGAATAATCAAGAGTTAACATTACATTTGCATTGAAAACAGTCTCTTGCATTGCATCCACAGATACAGTTGTATCTGAAGCAACAGGAGCATCATCTTGAATATTGATATTAATAGAAGCACTGCTACTATCTCCATCCTTATCCGTTACATTAACATCAATTTGATCCACATATTCATCCGATGTTGCACCATTTTGAGTATCATTGTCCACTGAATCTTTGAGTGTATAACTGTATGAAACTGTACCCGATGTTTCACTGCCACTGTATCCTGTAATAACCAATGTTCCATGATCAGTCTCAATACTGATATTATTCGATGCTGCATTAACCAACTCTTCATATGTAAATGTTTCAGAACCAATTTGAATCTCACTTATTCCATCCATCGCATTTAAAGTAAACGTTCCTGATTGAGTCAAGTCACTTTCATTTGGTTGCGTTCCATCATCTAAATTGGCTTCATCAACAGTAAGATCACCTTGTGCAGCTCCAATACCTTCAATTTCAACACCATGATTGGTAATTCCTACAGAAACCGTACCATTTACAGCATCACCATCCGCATCTGTTACTCTAAAATTAAATCCTAACGTTTGAGAACTTCCATCTCCAATTGTAAATTTTTGATATTGATAAAATTCCCATTGACCCGTTGAAGGTGTAAATTGAATTTGGAACACCAAATGACCATCTGCGTCTTTAGCAATAATTGTATTATCTGAAATTGTAATTTCAGGTTCCGTTCCATCAGCTAACCGTACACTGTTTTGTAATGAAGTCAACACAATACTTCCAGCACCATCTGCACCAAATTCATAATCAATTGTACCTTCAGCATATGAAATTGGATTTTCTTGTGATGAACCTAAAAATTCAACACCCGAAACAACAAAGTCACTGTTATCTCCATCATGATACCCGTTTCCATTGTCCAATGCACGTATAACAATAGTATCAAATCCACCGTCGGTAACTTCAAAATTCTTTGCATAATCTCCGCTTTGTGCATCCGATGTAAACCGTTGTGTAGAGATTAATACTCCATCTCTATAGAACAAGGCTTCTCCAACCTCTTCTTCACCACCAAACATATAATCAAATGTAATAGTTGCCCCATAAGAGATTTTTCCATCGGCCAATTTAATGATCAACTCTTCAGAACCCTCTTCACCATCAGCTGTTTTTCTAAAATCAACTTCATTGGCTAGATTGTGATAAGGAGACTCATCACTTGCCACACCTAAACCACCACTGCTTTGATTTAAATCCGCATCTATTAATGTTAAGTCTGTATCTGATGTAAATCCTTTTCCTGTTACAAGTACTGCACCATTAGCAAAAACAAATCGTGATTGATTTGCACTTGAACCTGCAAAACTCACTTGCCCTGTAAAAATATCTGGAATACTTGTTGCTTCTGTCCATACCGTTGTTGAAGTTTCAACTGTTGGCATATCATCTTCAATATTAACGGTTATGGTTGAAGAGCTACTGCTCTCTCCATCACTGATATTTACCCCCACATTAAAAGAGAGTATATCCTCTACATCATTCATTGGGTGATCCACTGGGTCAAGTAGAGTAACACTGTATGAACCATCGTCAGCAATTGCAATTTTAATCACTTCAGTATCACCCACTTTTCCAATCAACTCATGAGTATTGTTTCCACTCCATACAATTGTTTCATTCCCTGAAGACAGAGAATCTGTTGGTGCATTTAATGTGATTGTCAAGGCATCATTATCAGGATTATGAATGGTTAATTGCCCTACTACTGAATTGCTGTTTGTTGTATCAGTAGGTGTTCCATTTGTATCACCAATACCATTTGTTAATCCCTCTTCAGAAACATTAATACTATCGGTCACAGCCACGGGCACATCATTCACGCTGCTCACCGTTAAGTTCACGGTCGCGGTTGACGTATCACCATCGGCATCGGTGATCGTATACGTAAAGCTGTCCGCTCCGTTATAATCTGCGGCTGGGGTATACGTAAAGGTTCCATCTGCGTTCATTGTAACCGTACCATGAGCTGGGTTCCCTGACACGGCAAAGGTATTACCACCATCCCCACTTAAGGTATCGTTGGTCGCAACCGTTCCTGTATAACTCGCATCTTCATCTAAGGTAAAGCTATCATCCACAGCCACGGGCACATCATTCACATCATCAGGTGTTGGAGTACCATTTAATAACAGATTAGAAGAGGGATTTGAGTTTAAACCATCTCCATTATTTGAAACAAGTGAATCACTATTATTAGAGAAAACACTTTCTCTTAAATCAGATTGGATATTAACAGAATCGCCATCTCTGTTTTCAAAATTAAAGACACCTACATCACTTGAGGATGCAGCTTCATTACCTGCAGCTGTTTCCTCTTCAGTGATATCGCCTTGTGCATCAGTGACCGTTTCACCTTCAGGAACTGTAGCATTATCAGCTGTTGGCATCCATGCAGAGTTTGGATTAAAAGCAACTTCTTCATTACCAAAAGTAGCTTCATTGGTTGATGTATCAAACACCAAACTATCACTGCCCGTAATATCAAAAGTTTCCTGCGTATCAGAAACAATTTGCAGTTTATCGCTGCTGTTGTTAGCAGCATCACCATAAACTTTTTCACCTTGATAGATAGTGTCACCTACTTTTAATACACGAACGTTTCCACTCTCATCTTGAGCATAAAACTTTCCTAATAAACTTTGTACTTTTGCGATAGATTCAGCCATAATAATTCTCCTAATCCAATAATTATATAAATTATAGGAAAATTCCTTTTTTATGACAATCACCCCAACGGGTGAAAAATAATAAATTTATTATTTTATTATTTAAAAAGCATTGAAAATGCGATACGATCTTTCACTTGAAATTTTTTGTAGATATTTTTTACGTGGGTTTTAACTGTATTAATTGAGATATTAAGTGACATTGCAATATCAGTATTGGTATAGCCCTCTTTTAAAAGCAAAGCAATTTCTCTCTCTTTTTTAGTCAATTCATCTAAAAGCATATTTTCATGACTTTTTGGTTCTTCATGCCCCACAAAATTTTTAACAAATTGTGTAGTAATATCAGGAATTAACCAAATCAAATCTTCGCTGATAGCATCCACAGCAGAGAGAAGGTATGAACTGGACATAATGACATTTCCATACCCTTTAATTCCTTTTGCGAGCCATTTTTGAACTTTAAAATAATCAGGAACTCTGTCCAAAATCAATATCTTATTATTATGTTTAACAAGCACATCAATCAGCACTTCAGACTTATTTTCACACGCATCACTGTTAAAAATAACAACCGAGTCTTTGAGATCGAAAAGTTCATTGAAATCATCTAAAAGTTGCGTATCTTTGTTATTTAATATTGATTCCCAACGTTGCAATAAAGCCATGTCATTACTAAATAGAACCTGTTTCATCTTATCTCTCCGTAAAGGTATACTGCTTTGTTTTTAAAATAGGTTTTAAGATATAGTCCAAAATTGACTTTTTCCCTGTGATAATATCAACATCAGCGACCATACCTGGAATGATTTTCATTGGTTTTTTTTCAGTTCCTAAATAGTTTTTTTCAGTTTGAATACGAACCAAATAGTATGTTTTTTCATCTTTTTCTGTAATCGTATCCGGACTGATATTCACCACATGCCCATCCAAACCACCAAAAATGGAGAAATCATAAGCAGAAAATTTCACAATCGCTTTTTGACCTTGATAGATAAATGCAATATCTGAAGGCAAAATTTTCACTTCTACAATCAAATTATAATCTGTGGGTACAATTTCAATCAAATCTTGTGCTGGTTTAATCGATCCTCCAATGGTATTGATATGCAGTTTTTGAACAATACCATTTGAAGGGGACATCACCGTTGTACGTTTGACTTGATCTTTAAATGCCACTGAACTTGCCTCTAACTCTTTTAACTCACTGATATTTTCATTAAGCTGTTCACGCACTTTTACTTTGTTTCCTTCATAAATCTCAGAAATTTTACTCTCAATTTCTTTGATTTCAGAGCGTGTCTTTTCTATGGCTAGACTCGCACTGTGATGCTTCAATTTTGCATCATTCTCTTCTCTTTGCAATTTCAAAAAATCAACTTGTGAACGAATTCCCCGTTTTACCATAGGCTCTGTCATCTCAACCTCTTTTGAAATCATAGAAAGAGAAATTTTCAAGTGTTCTTCTGCTTGAATAGAATCTTGTAGTGTACTTTTTTTTTGGTTTAATTGCTCTCTTAAAACCTGTACTTGGGACTCGAGTTGTCGTTCATTTTGTTCATACATCTTTTTTTCATTATCCAAAAAGAGATTCATCTGTTCATCATTGGTTTGCTCATATTCAAATGGAACTTGATTTAACTCCGCTTGCAATCTTAAAATTTGCGCTTTTAAAAAGTAAGCTTTTAAACGACTTGATTCCATTGTTGACGCTGATTTTTCATTACTGATTCGTATTAAAACTTGGTCTTTTTTTACAAAATCACCTTCTCGCACTAAAATATCAGAAACAATACCCCCTTCAAGGTTTTGAATTATTTGATTTTGTCCACTTGGTACAACCTTGCCACTCCCTCGTGAAATTTCATCAATTTTTGCAAAAGAGGCCCAAATAATAAAAAGTGTAATGGTGAATAAAAATGCCACCAAAACCCAATGTAACTTGTGTGGACGCATCTGCATAACAGCTGCACTCAAACTGTTCATATACTCATAATCATCGTCATTCAATGGTGTTTTAGGCAAGTAATTATGATCATCAAAAAAAGGAGAACTTTTCACTTCTCGATAAAAACGTGCGCCTTTAATATACCCTTTTTTAGACTCTTTATGAGCTTTTTTATATATCTCCCGTCCGCGTTGTTTGAGTTGTTCAATTTTTTCTTTAGCCATGAATGCCACCTAATTGTTTCATCACTGAAGTTTTTTCACCATCGAGTATTTTTTTCCCATTATTCATCACAATGACTCGATCCACTAATTCCAACATACTCATTTTTTGAGTTACTAACAGAAGTGTTCGTTCTTGAACAATTGGTTTGAGATTATTCAGTACGGCATACTCAGTAGATTGATCCATTGCATTGGTGGGTTCATCAAAAAGTAAAATATCGGCATTGTTAATCAATGCTCGCGCAAGTCCTACACTTTGTCTTTGTCCTCCTGAAAGCCCATGTCCTCTCTCTCCTATAGGCATATCATAGCCCATTGGATGACGTTTGACAAAATCATCTGTGGTACTGATTTTAGCACATTCTAACATCTCTTCGTCATCTACAAAACGACTTGAACCTAAAATATTCTCTTTAATCGTTCCCCTGAAAAGATTGATGTCTTGTGCCACATAGCCGATATTTTTCCGTAAATCAGCAGGATCAATTTGTTCAATATCAATCCCATCAATTAAAATCGAACCACTTTGGGGTTCATAGAGTTTTAAAATCAGTTTCGCAATGGTACTTTTTCCTGAACCAATTCGTCCAATCAGTGCCACTTTTTCACCTTCATTAATGGTAAAACTGACATTATCAAGGGCATACGCTTCACTGTCAGGATATTTAAACGTTACGTTTTTAAATTCAATGTTTCCTTTAAGTGCAGGACGTTTTACAAACTCTTTTGCAAATGGTCTCTCTAAAGGTTGGTTCACAATATCATCCAACATTTTATATGATGTTTTTGCATCTTCATAGTTGGTGATCAGTCCTGCAATTTGTCCCATAGGTGCAATGGCTCTTGAAGAGAGAATCATGGTTGCAATCAATCCCCCCATGGTCAATTCAAACTCTTGAATAAGATGCACACCAAAAAGAATAATTAAAACAGTATTTAATCCAACTAAAAAACCTGTTACATTAGGAATTGAGGCTGAAATCAGTCGTGATTTCAAACTTTTATTGGCAATCTCTCCTGTGGATTCTTCCCAATGCCATTGGGTGCTTCCTGCAAGCCCTAAAGATTTAATGGTTTCAATATTTTGCAAGGATTCAATTAATATCCCATTTTTCTTTGCACTGGCTTCATAGGTGCTCTCAATGCTCTCTTGCAAGGAGTCTTTGATCATATACGCATATATCACAATAGCAATGATAATGACAATAGGGACAATCACCATTGCACCTGCGAGATAAAAAATCACTAATAAAAACAGAATGGCAAATGGAAAGTCAATGAGTACGGTCAATGTTGCATTGGTTAAAAAACCTCGAATGGAGTCAAAACTTTTTAAGTTGTTTGCAAAAGAACCCACTGATTTTGGATGCACAGACATTTTCAAATCCATCACCCGTTCAAAAATAATGGAAGACATGATCACATCACTTTTTTTACCCGCAAGTTCTAAAAAATATGCACGCAAAAATTTCAAAAATGCATCAATAAGAAATACAGCAATAACTCCAATAGTAAAGACCAAAAGTGTCTCTTGTGCGTTATTTGGAATCACTCTGTCATACACATTCATTGTAAACAGTGGGGTGGCTAAAACAAAAAGATTGATTAAAATAGAGGCTAAAATACAATCATAATAGATTTTTTTAGACAATCCCAAGGTACTCCAAAACCAGTGGCGTTGATTGGATGTATCCAAGACATTATTATTGCGTTCATATTGAAACTCTTTTCGAAGTAAAAAAGCATAACCCAAATACTCCTCTTCAAGTCTCTCGACATCTGTCCATTGCTCTAAAGCCTCATTGGCTGCAAAAACGATTTTTGCTTGTTTTCTATCGGGCGAAAATGCCGTTAAGATACAACTGTTTTCATTGGATAAAATTAAAATCACGGGAAGTTGTAACTCTAAAATTTCATTAATAGGTCTCTCAATGAGTGTGGTTTTTAAACCTGCACGAGCTGCAGCTCGTGAAAAGAGTGATTTGGAGCCTTTTTTTGAAAAAAGCATCTGCTCTGCATCAATGGGCAAACCGCTTAATAAAGACTCTGCGCTGTAAGGCTTATGAAACAGTTTTGTATACAGAACCAAAGACTCCAATAAGGAGTCTTTTTTTTTAAAATTTACTTTCAAATTTCCCCTCTTTAATTCAACTCAACTTTGGCTGCTTCAAGGAGTTGAGCTTCAATTCTTCTATTTTTTGCTTGTCCTTCTGGCGTATCATTACTGACTAAAGGTTCACTGAAACCTTTTCCAATGGTTGTAATTCGTTTTTCATCAATACCTTGTTCAACTAAATAAGCTTTAACTGCATTGGCTCTTTGTAGTGAAAGTTGCATGTTGTATTGCACTAAAGCATTGGAATCTTTACTTGCATGTCCCGTAATAACAACGTTATATTGAGGGAAGTCATCCAAATATTTTTTGAATAAATTAATTTGTTGAAGCGTCTTTGGCAAAATAACTGACGAATCATGTTCAAAAAGAACTCTCAAGTCAATCTTTTTAGAGCACCCTGACTCATCAACAATGTATCCTACAGGAGTAGAAGGACATTTATCCAACTCATTTACAACCCCATCTTTATCATCATCAAAAGGGCATCCTTTATTGTCTACTTTATACCCTTTTGGTGTGTTGGGACATTGATCCAACTCATTTACAACGCCGTCTTTATCATCATCAAGTGCCTCAGGCACATACATTGTAACATGCACACGATCATTGTATCTTCGATCAATATATCGTGTTGTAACATAAAGTTTATCATTATCAAGTCGTGATTGAGCTAAAATGACCTCTTTTTTAACCCCTTTTTTGATTAAAATCTCTTTGATGGTTTGAGCATATTGCATGGCATCATTATAACTCTCTTCTTTATCACTGTTTTCTCTTGTATGTCCAATAACCGTTACTGTAATATCTTGGTTTTGATACGCTTTAATATCATTGACAATGGCTTCAAGTTGCTCATCTGAGTTTGCAGCTTTAAAGTGATTCATATTCACCTCTTTAAAACGTTTAATCAACTCAAATTTACCATACATCAAGTGATTATCCATTGGTGTTGATTTCACATTTTTATTTGGGTCTACACTAAACTCATAATCATACAATCCTAATTTTTCAGATTTCATAGGACTCTTCTCATTATACGCAATCACACTTTCAATATACGCATTTTGATCAACAACAAATTTATTTTCACTGTTTTCAACGGTACACCCTTTTTCATCCACTACATCACCAAATGAAGTCAAGGGACATTCATCTTTGTCATCAATCACACCATCAAAATCTGAATCAACAGTTTGTTGTGCACATCCGTAAGGTTTAATATTATTTCCAACTAAAGAGTTATCACAAATATCTAAGTTATCCACCACACCATCTTGATCCACATCATTATTTATAGGCAAAGTATCTTTAACTTCAACATACGGTTGTAAGGTGGGTGAAATGACTTGATTGTATTGAGTTTCATCTCCTAAAATGACATTCACCAATAATCCCATAGAGTCTAAAATACGGTATTGGGCAAACAATTTGTCAATTTGTGCATTGATAATTTCACTCTTAGAATTAATCAAATCATTTTGCGCGGATAAAAGGTCAAGCAATGTTCGTCGTCCCAACTCATACTCACTTTTATAACTCTCTAATGTATCTTGAGCATTTACATTGTATTGATACAACTCTTTTAGTTGATGACCAATCATTTCATACGCGGACCATGAAAGTTCAATTCCTTCAATGGTTTGTCGTTTTAAATCTCTTAAAATTTCAACTTCTTTGTGAATGGTACTTCGACTTTTTTGTAATTGAGCCACATCTGCACCACCTCTGAACAAATTCCAGCTCATCACAATATATGCACTGATTCGATCATCTGATGAGTTAAAACTGTTGGTTCTTTCTGGTTCGTTATAAACTTGTTCTAATTCAAAGTCTATTTTAGGATAAAAATTACTCTTTTGTTCTCGATATAACGCTTCACTCCCTTTGATATTATAGTGACTTACGATAATAGAAGGGTTATTTTCTATGGCATACATGGTTGCACGTTCTAAACTCTCAGGAAGTGGCAAATCAAGTTGTGGCATTGTCATTGAAGAGACATCAGCGGTTCGCCCTAATAATCTTTTAAATCGAAACTCTTTCTCTTTAGCATTATTTCTTTGCACAAGCAAGTTTGATTTAGATAAAGAGAGTGATGCATGAATTTTGGTCATCTCAGATTTTGTTGTTAATCCTGTGTCATACAACGATTTCACATCTTCATAAATAGATTCATTGATATTCACATTCTCTTGTGCATTTTGGTACAATTGATACGCTCTTAATACATCTAAATAGGCTTGTACTGTTTGAAAAGCAATCTCATTGGCATTTTCAACATAGTGATGAGCTGCCGCTAAAATTCGTGTTTTTTGATAATCTATTTTATTAAGCGTACTGAAGCCATTAAACAAGTTTTGAGTCAATTTCAAAGAGTTACTGTAATACCGGTACGTTTGGTCAGTCACTTCATCCTCTTTTAACTCACCTGCTCTGTTTCGCCCATATCGACCAACATAATCAATACTTGGGTAAAACTCTGATTCTGCGATATTTAAATCTTGTTGTGTTGCGTTGAAGTTTTTCAATCTTTCTTGAACAACAGGATTTGTATTTAATGCTTCTACCACACTCTCTTTAAGAGTTAGTGCATACATATTACCTGCTACAAATAATAAACATGTTAACAGAGTATTTACTAATTTGTTCTTCATTTTTAAACTCACGTTGAACCCTTTTATACTGTTTTTAAAAAATAAGTATAGCAGAAATAATAATAACTTTTATTTTTATTCACCCAAAAGGGTGAATAAAAGTGAGAAAATAGGGATTTTTGTTTAAAAAAGTATTAAAAACAAGGCCTTTTTAAAATTTTGAAATTTCACTTATTTTTTTGAAAAAAATAATATTATTTATTATTAATAACTTGTAAAAATCACTTTTTTGCTAAAATATGGGCTTTCTTGTGTGACAATATGGGATTTTATTATGTTTGAAATAATAATCTTGATGGTACTCTTCAGCTTCAAAAAAAGGTGTGTTGTGTGCTGAAATAAGAGAAGTTGCAACCTCATACCCTTTGGCATTTAGCATTTCAATCGTATCTTTACAGTGCTGTTTTTCCTCTTCATTATTATAAAATACAGCACTTAAATACTGACTTCCTATATCAGGGCCTTGACCATTGGTTTGTGTAAAATCATGTATCTCAAAAAAGAGTTTAAGCAACGTTAAAAAATCAATAACCTCATCATCGTACTCTACTTTTACAGTTTCAAGATGACCTGTTAATCCAGAGCACACCTCTTTATATGAGGGGTGTGGTGTAACACCACCCATATAACCACTGATAGCACCAAGTACCCCTTCTTGTTGTTGAAAATGGTACTCTACTCCCCAGAAACAACCTGCTGCAAAATAAGCCTCTTTTTTCATTGGTTTTCCTTTTCAAAATCTATTGATAAAGAGTTGACACAATGTCGTGTGTTTTTAGGTGTAAATCCCTCTCCTTCAAATACATGCCCCAAATGCCCGCCGCATTTTGCACACACAATTTCTGTACGTCGTCCATCTGCATCGGGCACTCTCTTAACCGTTCCTAAGTCATCATCAAAACTGGGCCAACCACATCCTGAACTGAACTTACTGCTGGAGTCAAACAATTTTGCACCACATTTTTTACAAGTATATACTCCCTCTTCATAAAACTCATAATATTTTCCACTAAACGGACGTTCTGTCCCTTTGTGTTCTATGACATATTTCTCTTCATCTGTAAGTTCATTATATTGCATCCGTTATCCCTGTATAACTATGTTTTTGCCACTGCGTTTTGCTTCATAGAGTGCTTTGTCTGCACGTGCCACAATCTTTTCTATGGTATCGCCTTCTTTAAAAGTAGTCACTCCAAAACTGGCCGTCACGCCCCCTTTAATCAAATCATTCAATTCAATATCATTTTCAAACGAAATACGAATTTTTTGTGCAATCTCAACACTGTCTTCAAGTTGAGAGTCATTTAATAAAACTAAAAATTCCTCTCCACCCCATCGTGAAACCATATCACTACTTCGGATTTGCATATTCAATATTGTGGCAATTCTTTTTAAGACCCTATCTCCTACTAAATGCCCGTAGTTATCATTAATGAGTTTAAAGTTATCAATATCAAAAAAGACCACCGAACGAGGTGTGTTATCTCGAGCAAAAAGTCTTAAGGCTTTTTCAAAATATTGATTAAAATTTCGTCGATTTGGCAGTTTTGTCAGACTGTCAAAAGCAGCCAAGCGTTCAAGTTTACGGTTATACTCTTTAATCGTAACCAAAATAATGAAAATAATAAGTGACGTCACTCCCAAAGAGATGATCAAGTTCAAATAAAAAGTCTTCTCAACTTCAGCAGTAAAGTTCTCAACCTTTGCTTCAACAATAAGATGCAAGTTCAACTCTTTGATGTATTTGGTGTTTAAAACATAGTGTCGGTTTTTTTCCATGTACTCAATCACGTTGCTGTTTTCAACCAAGATATCATCTTTATACGCTTTAAGTCCTTCAATGTCATTTAAACTTTTAAGCGTATTGTTGTTCTCAGAAAGCACAACATTGCCATTTTTATCAACAAAATAGACCTTAAATTTATATTTTACTCTGAAATGTTTGAGCATATCATTGATATAAGAGATTTTTATACCAATACCCGTTGCCCCCAAATAATGATACTTCTCATCAAAAATTTTGTAATTAACAAACATGATCAAAGAATCACCCATGAACTTATTAAAATCCAAATTGATTTCATACGGTTCTTGTATGGCTTTAAATTTATAATACCAAGAGTTGTTAGAGTTCTCTTTTTCAATTTTTTCCAACAGACCTGTATATGTGTAGTAGTTGCCCGTTTTTTCAGAAACTAAAAATGTGGTAAACATGTTGTATTTATTTTTAATGGTCTCTAAATATTTGGTGATTTTATCTACATCTGTCTCTTCAAGCAACAACCAATCTTTTAAGAACGTATCATTGGCCATCATTGAAGAGACCAAGGTGGGTTCAATCAAGTTTTTTTGCACTTCTGTATAGATATTGTCAATGGACAAAGGCAGTGAACGCTCTTTGAGTTGCGTTTGTGTCTCTTCTAAAGCCTTCATATAGTTTAATATGGACGAACCTATAGAAAACGAGATCAATAAAAAAGTAACAGTAAAAACAACTTTATATTTTATATTCATTTTTAATTCCCAAAATTATTTAAAAAGTAACCATATCACGATTTGAATAAAACTCTAATTTACTTGCCACTGTTTTTCCACAATAACACGATGATCAAGTAAAATCTGCCCTTTAAATTGTGCACCCACTTGTAACTCTCCCACACCTGCAGGAGTACCGGTCATTAAAATATCGCCATCTTCAAAGCTTAAAAACGTATTGGCCTCTTTAATAATCTCTTCTGGCTTATTGATCATTAATTCCACACTGCCATTTTGTATAAGAACCTCATCAATAAAAAGACGCACGTGCAAATTTTCATTTTGATAAACAAAAGGAACAAATTCAGAAAAAACGGATGCCCCATCAAATGCTTTGGCTCTTTCCCACGGTAAGCCTTTTTTCTTCAATTGGCTTTGTACCTCTCTTAACGTTAAATCCAATCCAAATCCCACTGCACTTATTTTTCCCTCTTCTATTAAAAACGATATTTCGGCTTCATAGTGACAAGAAGTATGCCCTTGTGGTATCTGTAATATTGGTGAAATCGAAGAATTGGGTTTAATAAAAAAGACCATCTCTTCAGGTACATCGTTGTTTAATTCTTTAATATGATCCACATAATTACGCCCGATACAGACAATTTTAGAAGGGTATATATCTTTTGTTTGACATAAAATTTTATTCATATTTTTCTCCTTAAGTATAAAATATTTTAACATAATTAGATAAAATAACCACAAAAGCTTTTTAGGGATTTTTATGGAAAAAGAAAATTTACTTATAGTACTCAGTAGCGGTGACAGAGAGGTTGCATTGAAGTTTCCATTGCTGTATGGAAATGTTGTTTTAGAACGAGGATATTGGAAAACGGCTCATTTAATGTTATGGGGGCCTTCGATTAAACTCATTGCTCACGATACAACCCTGCAAGAAAAAATCAAAGAGATGCAAACAAGTGGTGTGGAGATGAGTGCATGCATTGTATGTGTGGAAGAGTATGCATGTGTGGAAGAATTAGAAGCCTTGAACATTCAAATCAATCACACCGGAGAGCTTTTAACCAAAGCCTTAAAAGATGAGAGTTATGCGGTGATAACGCTTTGAGTTAATACCTTTGAAGCAAATCATTTAAAATCACTGCGGTCATTCCCCAAATGACTTCACCTTCGTATTTATAAACATAAACTTTGTGTTTTTTATGTCCCCAAGGTTTACGATAGGTTTGAGGTAAGCCCAACTCATCGACAGGGAAATAGACCTCTTTGTTGCCCATTTCATCAATATGATAAGGTTTTACTTCACTTCGCAAATTATAGACTTCAGGTTCATGCGATTTAAAATAATCCAAAGGAATAAGAAGCGTATTTTCAACTTCATTGTGATCAATGACCATCTTTTTTAATGCAGACTTTTTCACCAAGCCAATAAACGGTTCTACAATTGCACCAAAACTTGCTACCATGGTATCCAAACGACCAATGATTTTGATCTCTTTTTTCTTAATACCCAACTCTTCATTGATCTCTCGAAGAGCCGTTTGTTTAAAACTCTTATCAATCCCTTCTTCAAAACCACCTCCAGGAAAACAGATATCTCCCCCTTGACGTATATGTTTTGCTCGTTTTTGAAAAAGGATATAATACTCCCCTTTGATTTTAACAAAAGGAATAAGCACCGCACTGTTAAACAGTTTGTCTCGCCCCATTACACCTGGACGTTTAGGAAGATTTTGAAGCAGATTTTTAAACTCTTTTTTTTTCATGATCTCTTTTTTCTTTACTCTTAGATGTATGCATACAAATCCAAATAGACTCTGGTTATCCAAGTCATCATTTCACTTTCAATCGAAACTTTTATTTGATACATAACAGTTTGTATTCCATCACTTTTTTATAGAGTATTGTATCTATTTTATCCTCAACATACAACTACTCCATCCCAGTAAACATAGACGTATTTGTATTGTTTTTTGGATTAATGATGTGGACAGTATCAGGAAGAAGGATTTACTTTAAAAAAAACAAACACAAGAGCAACCGACATCTGCTTAAATACCACATTATAAAGATGTTGGTCGCTCAATCATATAACCAATTGAGCGAATATTGATAATGAAGTCTTCACGCAAACTCTTTTTCACTCGATTCACTTCAGCTCGAATGGTTGCATTATCAATTTCATCATCATTCCAAACATATTCTCTGAACATATCATAATTAACCACTCTGCTTCTATTTTGAGAAAGCAATTCTATAATTTGAAGTTGACGTTTATGCAAAATCTGAGGTTCATTATTAAATAATAGAGTTAACGTATCACTGTCAAAGCTGTATGATTTTGAAAGACGCTTATGGGCTTGTGGACCTTGTCGTATTTGAAGTAACTTATCAATACGTAAAGTGAGTTCCTTTAGATGAAACGGCTTTTTCAAATAATCAAAACAACCCAAGTCAAAGGCACGCGAAATATCCTCAATATCAATCAAAGCAGATATAAAAATCGTGGGAATTCGTATTTTATTATTATGAATGGTTTCAAGCAACGTTAACCCATCCATTCCGGGTACAGTAATATCAAAAATCAACAAATCAAATTTTTCAACCCCAATAAGCGCCAAAGCATCATTCCCATTTTTGACCAACTTCACAACATGTCCTGTTGATTCTATATACTTTGTAATCGCTTCTCCCAACATTGTATCATCTTCAAGCAGTAACATTTTCATACATTCACTCCCGTAAAATAGTAAATAAACGCCGTTTCATCTTCGTTAGATTTCAATTCTATTTTTATCTTTTCACTGTCACAAATCTCTTTAACTAAATTTAACCCCAATCCAAAACCTTTTTGTTTGGAGTGTTCTCTGTAAAACTGTTCAAAAATTTTATCCGGATTCTCTATTTGTAAAGATTTACTTTTAAATGCAACACTGCAACCCTCATCTTCTTTTTGAAGAGTAATATATATCATTTCCATTTCTTTGGTATATTTTATAGCATTGGTGATATTATTATCAATAATACGTTGCAGTTTTGTTTCATTAAAATGAATATTAAAATTCTCTAAAGCACTCTCAAATTGAAATGCCAATTTTCCTTTTTTTGCCACAATATCAAAAAACTCAATACGACTCCTAAGATAATCCACTAAATCAATGTCGTGCTTTACATATATCACCTGCTCATTTTTAATCAAATACGACAAATCATCATAGATGCTAAAAACATTTTTCATGGCAGCTTCAATGTTCGATAAATAAAGGTTTTTACCATATTCCATCTCAAAAAGTTCAATATTATTCATGATCACACTCAAAGGCGTATTGGTTTCATGTACAGCATGTTTGATAAATAAATCTTGCGATTTGAGCAAATTATTAGAATAGTTTTTTTCTGTTTGTAAACGTATTCTTTGCTTATCATAATCCAGTGTCGATTGTTCAATTAAATGTGTTAATGCTCCAATAGTTACGGCATATTCATTCTTTTCATGTTCTGTTTTTTTCTTGAAGTCTGTACCTTTTGGATCTTTTCCACAATCAGATTCACACAATCCCACCACCGTAAATGTTTGATTTAAAAGTTCATTGTGCCCTTGGTGATGATAAAATTCCGCATATGAAAAAAAGCCGACCGTGGGTGCAACTTTTACAAAAGGATCAATCTCGATATTGATTAAATTGGGCATATATCGTCGTCGAGCCATACAAGAATAGATAAAAAAAGTTTGTGCATTTTGTTGAGAAATTGCATCATAAGTATCGATTGATTTTTTCATAATCATTTCAGCATTTCCAAACCCTAAACGCACCTTATCCCCTTGCTTTAAATTACCTGCAAAACTCAAGCTTCCATCTGAATGTTTCGCAATAACCGCTCGGGCAATATTGAAACCGTTTTTTTCAACGATTAAAGGAAATTCAATCCCTGTTGAAGGCAACTCTTTAGAAACCTCTTTTCCTAAATATTTTTCATAAAATTCAACAGGCGTCATCCCTGAGATTGTATAGACTCGATTGTGTTCAATCTTATCAATGGTATGTTCAATACCAATGGGTGACCAATTAAAACGGTAGTCGTTATAAACTTCTAAAACATCTGAATGCAAAGCAACTCCAACAGCACCTTGTTCTATAATGGTTTCATTTTCACAAATATATGTTTGTGTAAATTTTCCGTTATCTCCGGCCATCCCTCCACAAATAATAACATTACTATTAACCGATTCTATCCCTTTTAAAAACTCTTCCCCGTTTCCGGTTGTACCATCTGTGAATAAAATCAGCAGTTTGGTGTTTTCTTTAATAAGTTTTTGAGCTAATGATTCTCCATCTTCATAATAATCACTGCCACTGATACTGTGACTACTCAGAGTCGTTTTATCAAAAATTGAAAATGAGATAATGGTACTATGCGTATGTATATTTGAGTTATTAATTTCACCGTCTGTTGTAGTACCGATCAATACACATTGTGGTAATTGTTCTTTTAAATCCTTGGCAATAGAGTGTAAAATTTCTTTATTTTCGCCACAAAAAACTTGTATTAGAAGATTTTCTTTATCCTTGAATTTTTCAAAAGGTATGGTCTTTTCTAATGTTTGATGTTCATACTTATATGTAAATGTTTGCATACACAATCATAACCTTAATTTAATAAAAATATTGCCCCAAAGCCCTAAAAATAGGAGAAATTTTCAAATGCTATTTTTATGCTACGGATACGCTATATTCGCGCTATATTGGGGCTTTATTCACGCTATAAATATAGTGTAAACTTCTTTTTGAAAACAAAATTCAAATAAAGGAAAAAGTATGACACATACAAAACCAACCTATAAACCTCAGTATGAAAATTTTATCGGAGGAGAGTGGATTGCGCCAAAAAGCGGTGAATATTTTGAAAATATTTCACCTGTTGACGGAGAGGTACTCACTAAAATTCCTCGTTCAAATGAAGAAGATGTAGAATTGGCTATTCAAGCTGCAAATAAAGCGTTTGAATCATTTAAACACACTTCAGTTGTTGAACGAAGCATCATGCTCAATAAAGTTGCCGATGCGATTGAAGCAAATTTAGAGACAATAGCCGTTACTGAAACTTTAGATAATGGGAAAACTATTCGTGAGACACTTGTAGCAGATCTTCCTTTAGTTGTCGACCACTTCAGATATTTTGCATCCGTTATTCGTGCGGAATCAGGAAGTGTTGCTGATTTGGATGAGAATACCGTTTCACAAGAGATTTTTGAACCTTATGGTGTTGTTGCTCAAATTATTCCATGGAACTTTCCTTTGCTTATGGCTGCTTGGAAACTAGCACCTGCGTTAGCTGCAGGAAACTGTGTGGTCATGAAACCTGCTTCAGCTACACCAATGTCAATTTTATTATTAATGGAAACCATTCAAGATGTTTTACCTAAAGGTACTGTCAATATAATCAACGGTGCGGGTGGAAAAATAGGGAAATATCTTTCTACACACCCTGATATTAAAAAAGTAGGGTTTACAGGAGAGACCACAACCGGTCAACTCATCATGCAATATGCAACTGAAAACATTATTCCTTCTACATTAGAATTAGGTGGTAAATCTCCTAATATTTTCTTTGAATCAATCATGGATGCAGACGATGCTTTTTTTGATAAAGCCATTGAAGGGTTAGTGCTGTTTGCATTTAACTCAGGAGAAGTATGTACTTGCCCTTCACGTGCCTTGATTCAAGAATCTATTTATGAACCGTTTATAAAAAGAGTATTGGAACGAGTCGAAGCCATTAAATTAGGAAACCCGCTGGATGAAGCCAATATGATGGGTGCGCAATGTTCATTAAATCAAAAAGAGAAAATTTTAGAATATATTAAAATCGGTAAAGAAGAAGGGGCTGAGTGTTTAATTGGGGGTGATGTCTATGAAAGTGAAACCTATCCTAACGGTTTTTATATTCAACCGACACTTTTCAAAGGTCATAACAAAATGAGAATCTTCCAAGAAGAGATTTTTGGTCCCGTACTTGCTGTAACTACTTTTAAAGATGAAGATGAAGCCATAGAAATTGCCAATGACACCATTTACGGATTGGGTTCAGGAGTGTGGTCAAGAGATGCGCACCAACTGCATAAAATGAGTCGAGCAATTCAAGCAGGTCGAGTATGGGTTAACTGTTACCACATGTATCCATCACATGCATCATTCGGTGGATATAAAAAATCAGGAATTGGTAGAGAAACTCATATGATGATGTTAAACTCTTACCGACACACGAAAAACATCTTAACGTCTTACAGTAAAGATGCCCTTGGATTTTTTTAATCAATCATATTTATAAAAAGGAGCATATGCTCCTTTTTAAAGAAAGGAAATATTATGAATGTTGAACGTTTAAAAGTTACAAAAGAAGCGTGTGATGTTATTGAACAACTGAAAACAGAACATGGAGAATTGGTCTTCAATCAAAGTGGTGGTTGCTGTGATGGAACGGCACCCATGTGTTATGCTAAAGATGATTTTTATGTTCCCAGTCGAAATATAAAACTCGGAGAAATTTGTGGGTGCGAATTTTATATCGATAAAGATCAATTTGAATATTTTAAACATTCTCAAATCACGATTGATGTTAAAAAAGAGAGTGCTGCTTTTGGAAATTCATTCTCTTTAGAGATTGATTTAGGCTATCAGTTTATAACCAAATCACGAATTTTTACCGATGAAGAGTATCAACAATTACAATAAAACATCTCTTTAATCATTATACAAATAAATCGTAAACAATGCACCATTGTATTGCGTGTTTTCATATAAAAAACTTTGATTATTGACTTCCATCTTTCCACCCATATGTTTTGAAATAATCTCTTCACACATATAAAGCCCTATGCCTGTGCCTTGCGATTTATGTTTGGTTGTAAAATAAGGCTCAGAGACTTTGTTTAAAATGGTTTCAGGAATGCCCCCTGCATTATCTTTTATCTCAATTTCAACTCCATTGGTCATGGAATGAATGGTGATAAAAATATACTTTTTCTGCACTTTTGAGTGCTCTAAAGCATCTTTAGCATTGCTGATGATGTTCATAAAAACTTGCACCATCTCATTCTCAAATCCAAAATGTTGCACCTCTTCAAGATCAAGAACCAACTCAATATTTTGCAATTTGGGTTTAAGAAGTTCCAAACTGCGTTCACAACATCTTTTAAGAGAGAAAAAGGCTTTATCTTTATTGGGTTTAAAAAAGTATCTGAAATCATCAATTGTGGTTGAGAGATAGTGTACAGTATTGTTAATAGTATCAATCATCTCATAAAAATGTTTATCGTCTAAAGCGGAGAGCTCTTTTTTTAGTCGCATACCACTGGCACTTGTTGAGATAATTGACAGAGGTTGTCGCCATTGATGTGCAATGTTTTCTATCATTTCACCCATGGCTGCCATCTTTGATTGACGCGATAAGATACGGTCTTTTTTTAAATTTTTTTCGACCTCTTTTTCAATACGCATTTCCAACTCGGAGTTGATTTTTTGTAACTCTTTGGTCTTTTCATTGACCTTTTCAGTCAAGCTTTTATTCACCTTCTTAAGCAGATGTTGTCTATAAAGTATCGCAGCAATCACCAAAGCAAAAAACAAAAACATCTGTAATAAGAGTCTGTAATTAAAATCACTCTCCTCTTGTTTGTAAAGCCATTTATTCAGTATTGAATCAATCACCGAACTGTCAATGCTGTTAATGACTTTATCCAAAATCGAATAAAGCACTACATCATCTTTAACAACACTCATACGCAAATAATTGACTTCATCCAATTTTGCAGAGATTTTGAGGTTTTTAAAATGATTTTTTTCAATCAAATATAAAGCAACCGCCAATGGCGCAATGGTTCCATAAACATTGCCATTTTGAACCTCTCTAAAAGCCTCTTGAATACTCTTTACCTCTTTAAATTCAAAGTCTTGATATTTGCGTTTAATCAAATCCGTGATAGCATACCCTGATACCATCGATAAACGTTTCTCTTGAATCATATGCAAGTCAGTGATAAATGGTTTATCTTCTTGAGTAATCAGTACAAACGGTATTTTTAAATAGGGTTTAGTAAAGTTTAAATAGCTCTTACGCTCTTGTGTGATTTGCGCACCCGGTATGATTTCACACTTTTTGTTTTTAAGATACTCTATGGTTTGTACCATACTGTTGGTTTGTATGGGGTCAATGTGTACATTCAATTTTTGTTCAAGCAACTTCACATAATCTGCGAAAAAACCAATAAGATGCCCATTTTTCATCTCACCATATGGCATAACATTTGGAATCATACACATCGTAATACGCTCTTTTTTTGCAAGATATTCTTGCTCTTTTTGAGAGAAAATCAACGATGTAGAGAAGTTATTTTGGGCTAAAAAATCTTTGATTTGAATTTGGTTTTTCACCAATCCCATGACATTGTACAAATCATAAATACGTTGCAACTTATCCTCTTGAATCTCACCTAAATTACTTGTTCCAAAATATGAGAGTTTTTTCAGCTCCTCTGCTTCAAATTGCAACGCCTCTTTGGTGAGATTTTGAGAGTTGTAATGTTCATAAATCACATCCACACTCTCATTGATATTCGAATAAGCATACTCCCAACCACGTAAAGAGGCTTGTTTAAAAAGAAAAACGGTGTTCGGATCAGAATGCAGCATCTCATCGCTGGTGTATAAAAAATCACTGTACATGTCAAAGCCATATTTTTTGGGATCAAAAATATGATACTTAACCCCCATTTGTTGTAAGTCGTACGGTGTTTTAGATAAATATGCTGACATCACATCAACTTTTTTATTGACCAAATCCATGATATTGTGAGAGTGTTTTACAAAACTCAAATCACTCATTTGTATGTTGTGTGAATTGATCATGGCTTTAAGAGAGACCTCTGAAGAGTCATCAATGGTGGTCATAATTCGACGGTTTTTAAACTTGGAAATGGAATCAATCCTTGATTCTTGTGTTGAAAGAAGCACCAAGGGTGTGGCTTGAAAAAGAGCATACAAAACCACAATATTACGATTGTTGCTTCTATCTAAAATGAGCGTTTCACGCCCCACTGCAAAATCCACGTTGCCATCATTGACCTCTTTGGGAATATCTCGTCCAAAAGAGAAAGGTTTGATTTCAACGTCTAAACCGGCATCTTCATAAAACCCTTTTTGCTTGGCCATATAATAACCCGCAAATTGAAATTGGTCAAACCATGAGAGTTGAAGTGTTATTTTTTTGAGTTCTTTTGCATTGAGTGTTTGAAAGGTTATCAAAAAGAAAAATATAGCTAAGTATCGTAGCTTCAAGTGTTGTCCTCATAATCCAATTAAAGGATTATATCTTATTTTTTTTAAAACTTAAACCTATTCATTGTTGCTTTGTTGTTCCTCAACCCACTCTTCATCTTGTCGTGGATCAAACTCTGGCATCACTGCACCAGAAGCCACAGGGACTTGTACATAGACACTCATGTCATCATCTGCCACACGTTGTCTTGACAATGAGTATAATGCCAAATAGATACCCAACACAGTAAACATTACAAAAATAGCGTGAGGAGTTAAATAATCAAACCCCAACCCAATCACAATAGGTGCACAAAATGACCCTGCACCATAAGCAAACAGAAGCGCTCGGCTGATTTCTACAATATCTTTGTTCTCATCAATGACATCATTGGCTCTTGAAAGACTCAAAGGGTAAATACAAAAGATACTCACACCCAATATGACACCCAATAAATAGACTAAAAACTCATTAACAGGTGCAATAATAAATAGCAACGAAGCCAATGCAGTAAAAAAACCACTAAACGCAATCAGTTTTCGCCGTCCATACATATCTGAAAGGCGCCCTACTGGCCATTGTGCAATGAGCCCACCTAAAAGTGTAAACATCATAAACAACGACAACACCTCTTTGGAGTCGTATACTTTTAAGACATACAGTGGCACCATCGTAAAAAATCCACCCACAAAAAAACCACCAATAAAACTCCCTGTCACAGCAAGAGGTACCACGTTATAAAGTTTGGGAAAACTAAAACGCTCAAAAGGTTGAATGGTGGGTTCTTTAATTTTGGTCATAGCAATAAAAATCACTGAAAACAGCACCAATACCGCACCAATAGAGAATATCATATGTCTAAAATCATTTTCAATGTTTAAAAACAGTTGTCCCAGTGCCGTTGCAAGATAGAAAATAATGGTATAAATCGCTAAAATTTGCCCCCGTTGTTCGTTAGAACTCTTTTCATTGAGCCAACTCTCTAAAATAATTAAAAGACCATAAAAAGCAAATCCTGAAATAAGCCGTAAAATGCCCCAGAAAAACTCATTTAAAAACAAAGAGTGCATTAAAAATGTAATTACCATGAGTGAAGCAAACGTGACAAAACTACGAATATGTCCCACAGTTGAGATAATCTTTTGAGAAAAAATAGAGGAAGCCATTGCCCCTAAAAAAAATGCAGCATTAATAAAACCAATGACCATATCTGAAGTGCCTTGCTCTTTTAAAAACACACCAATAAAAGTCATAATCATTCCATAGCCAATGGCTAAAAATCCAATTGAAAAAAAGAGAGAGGAAATGGCTAAAAACATAGACTTAGTTGGTTGCATCATATTCACTCTCCTGTATAATTTTTTTCATGATAGTAGATATAAGATTAGAAAATGCTAAATGCTTAAGTCTTTACAAAATCACTTTGAAATAATTTTATTTTTCGTTATTCTCTTTTTATAAAAAGAAGCTACTTAATCCATACAGTTTTATCAAGCAGCTCCTTTAACCATCACATAAACTCTTTTACCCTTTTGGTGTAAAAAATTTACCCAATTCACTTCCAAAAGGAAAGACAATTGTATTAGTTTTGTCATTGGATATGTCACTTAAAGTCTGCAAATATCGCAGTTGTAGAGCTTGGGGATTTTGTGCTAAGATATTGGATGCTTCCAGTAAATTTTTACTCGCTTCTAACTCCCCTTTGGCATTAATCACTTTGGCTCTTCTTTGACGTTCTGCTTCTGCTTGTTTGGCAATGGCTCGTATCATGTTCTCATTTAAATCAATGTGTTTGATTTCTACGTTGGATATTTTAATCCCCCAAGCATCGGTTTGTTTATCAAGTATCTCTTGAATGTCTTCATTTAATCTTTCCCGTTCAGCGAGCATCTCATCAAGTTCATGTCCACCTAAAACTGACCGCAAAGTCGTTTGTGCCAATTGTGAGGTTGCATCATGAAAATTTTCAACTTGAATAATCGCTTTTTCAGGGTCAATCACTCGAAAATAGACAACCGCATTGACATTAACTGACACATTATCATGTGAAATCACATCTTGTGAAGGGACATCCAATACTACGGTTCGTAAATCCACTTTGACCATCTTTTGAATGATGGGAATAATGATAATAAGCCCAGGCCCTTTAATACCTGTAAATCGTCCCAATGTAAAGACCACACCTCTTTCATACTCTTTTAAAATACGAATCGATGCAACTAAAATGGCAATAACAATAAATACAATATATACAGCAGTCATATACATCACTTACTCCTTTTTTTTTGGTTTGATTTGAAGCGTTAAACCTTTTATTGCTTCAACAATGACCTCTTGGCCCACTTGAACCTCTTCTTGACTCAAAGCATTCCAAACTTCTGAATGGATGGCCACCTTGTAGCCATTGTTGTTTTTTTTCACAACCGTCGCAACAGTACCTAACATCTGCTCTGTCCCGGTTTTTGCTTTTTGGTCTCTCTCTTGAATGATGATTTTAAGTAAATAGATAAAAATAACCACACTCACAACTGCAAAAGCTGCAATGAGTGAAAGCGATATATCTACACCCAATGTCTTTTCATCAAAAAGAATCAAAGAGCCAAAGACAAAAGCTATGACACCTCCCATACCAAGCACTCCAAACCCCACAACAAAGACTTCAGCTGCCATCAATCCCACACCAATCAAAATCAATAACAATCCCGCATAATCAAAGGGCAGAATATTCAGCGCATACAAAGCCAAAGCCCCACTGATAACTCCTGTTACTCCTGGAAGGATGGAACCGGGATTCATCATCTCAAAGAAAATTCCGTACATCGCTATAAGCATCAAGATATACGCTATATTGGGATTGGACAGATATGAAAGAAGTTTTATTTTAAACCCCTCCTCTACAGTCAGTAACGTCGCATTGTTGGTATCGAGTTTGAGAGTTTTATCATTCACTTCCACTTCAAATTGATCTAACTGTTGTATGAGTTTTTGAACATCATTGGCAACAAAATTAATCACACCCAGTTCCAGTGCTTTTTGAGCATCGATACTCGCACCTTCAGTGACACTTTTTTGAGCCCATTGGATGTTTCTGCCATGAAGTTTTGCCAAACTTTCAATATACGCCGTGGCATCATTGATTGCTTTTGTTTTCATTGTAGAAAGGGGATTGTTGTTTTTGTTTTTATCTTGTATCATGCCCATTTGTACAGGTGTTGCTGCACCCACATTACTGCCTTGCGTCATTGCAGCTATGTGAGAAGCGTATAAAATATAGGTCCCTGCACTTGCTGCTCGTGCCCCTTTAGGTGAGACATAGACCACAAAAGGAATACTTGAATTAAGAATTTGAGAAATCATATCACGCGTTGAAGAGAACAATCCACCCGGCGTGTTGAGTTCAAAAATAATGAGTTGAGAATTTTGCTCATTGGCGTGTGAAATCGCTTTTTTGACAAAAGTATTGCTTGCAGGATTAATAGCTCCCTCATAGCTAAAGTGCGTAATATTGGAAGCAAAAATAGACGTATTTACTATAAAAATGAAAAAGAAAAAAATCAATCGCATGAGAGACTCCTTCATAACACTATCATATCAAACTATTGATTTTAAGTCAACTTTAATAATTATTTACAATGAGAATAAAAGTTTGAATTTAATATGCAGTATAAGAGGTAAGGTTTTCAAGCAGTGTATCGCGTGCCAATGTAACTTCAATAAAGGCTTCATGACTCCCACCGACATCAGGATGAGCCTGTTTTGCAACCTTTTTAAAAGCCTCTTTGATTTGAGCCTCTTGCAGTTGCTCTTCTAAAGGAAGTCTCAAAAGAATACGATGCTCTTTTTCGCTACTTTGTTGAAACGTTTGACGTCTTTGATTGTGTTTTTTTATCTCTTCATAAAAATGTGCTTGGGCTTGTTGCTGTTTTATAAGGGATTCTTGGTGTAAGTTAAAACGCTCTTTTTGCCAATACGCTTGAGTCATCACAATACATGCTTCAAATGATATTTTTCCACTCATGCTTCTCTGTTTTGGTTATCTATTTCACCCAGTGTTACAAAATCTCGAACACCAAACTCACTGTTCCAAATAACAAAGTTTTCGTACAAATATGGCATCATGACTCCTTTCATAAGGTCATATAGTTTTACTATGCAAGAAGTGTACTATTGATTTATTCTCTTAGAAAACCTATCTTTTTAGTTTTATCTTTAGCTTCATCTTGAAGTTCTTGCATCGAGTTGATGACTTGTACCACACTTCGTAATAACTCTTTGGTTTTATTATCTTCTGTTTCAAGTTTTTCAAGACGTTTTATAATATCAAAATAGGGAACTGATTGGTTTTTAAGTCTTGTAAAAGTTCGCATAATAGATATATTAACTTCTCTTGCTATTTTACTTTTTAAAACAGTTGCTAACATATAGACACCTTGTTCAGTAAAAGCAAGTGGATTTGATGTAGAGTGTTTGATTTTTTCTAACCGGTCACAAGTTGTGACCAGTTCATTTTTTTCTTCATTGCTTAATCGAAACATAAAATCACTAGGAAAACTATCACTGTTTCTTTTAACTGCCTGATTTAATACTTTTGTTTCAACTTCATAAAGTTCCGCTAAATCTCTATCTATCATGACTTGAATACCACGAATAATAAATATTTTATCGTCAACAATAGTTTGGTGTAGAATTTTTGAGTGATTTTCCATGCAATACTCCTAAATAATATAAGAGTATCGTAACAAAAAGAATAGCTGTAGTTTAAAAGTATTACAGAATGTAATTATAAAGAGATGTTCACCTTTTTGAACATAAAAGCTAAAAAGTATAAGGGGCATCCCTTGTACTTCTTACTTTTTATTCTTTTTATTCATAATCTCAACTAACGGAGAATTAGATGGATATAATACTTTAGCACTAGGTACTTCAGAAGATGCAGGGTCTAAATGAGAGTCTTGATCATCAAAAAAGATATGTGGTTTAAAGGCTTTCAGAAAACGGCTTTTTTGCAATCCTCCAAGAAAAAATGCCTGATCAATATAAACATTCCAAGCTCTTAATGTTTTAATTACTCTCATTTCCGCAGGACTATTTCTTGCAGTCATTATCGCTAGTTTTACAGGTGAATATTCAATTCTCCCCGGTAATCTCTCCTGGACTTTTGATAATTTTTTTAGTAGATTGGCATATGGACCTTCTTGCAACGGAATATCTTGAGACCTATCTTCTTCTTTCCAAAACTCTTTTAAACCTTCTTTTTGATTAACAATTTCACTCTCTTCACTAAATAATACTGCATCTGCATCAAAAGCAAATCTAACTTGGTTTTCATCAAGTTTTTGTAATTTTGAAGGTGGTTTTTTTACCAATGCAGATGCACATACTTTGCTATCAATTACTTCTTGTGCATCTTTTTCATTAGTAGTTAAAAATAAATCCACATAAAAAGCATCTAAATAAATAGAACTACTTTCTCCTGCGGTAAAAGCTGATCTTGTTATTGGTAGATTTCTTCTTCTTATTTCTTTTAAAACTCTAAAACCTGTTTCCGGACTATTTTTAGAGATAACAACAACTTCAACAATTGGTGCTTCATTTTCTTTTGTATGTTGATTTAAATTTAATAAAGACTTTACTAATGGCATCCCAGTACCGTCATCCAGTTTTTCATTTTCTTTTTCCAACATATACGAACGATACCTATCTATAGCTGTATCTGGGTCAGTTTTGATTTTTTCCTGAAAAACTGTATCTGCTTCTGATAAGTCAAATAATGCTGTTGCAGAAACACCTATTACTAATGTATCGGTTAAATCAATTGCCATTTATGTCCTTTGCATGTATAATTCCAATATTGTAACAATATAAACTTTTAAACATTTTGAATAGCAATAACCAATTATTAAATTCTTAAAATATAAAGATTGATTTATTAAGTAAGTAAGATTTCAAAAGAAATCAAGACGGAGAGAGAATTTGTTGGAGGAGTTTACTGGAGTAAATGACTCTAATAAATTCTCTCTCCAACGAAGATTTATAAAGAAAGCTTGATTATAAAATCAATCTTTTCTTAGTGTAAGAAGTGTCTAATCCCTGTAAAGTACAACGACATCCCATGCTCATTCGCCGCTTCAATCACCTCATCATCTCTCACACTTCCACCTGGTTCAATCACACACGAAACCCCAGCTTCAGCCGCTGCGTCAATTGAGTCTCTGAATGGGAAGAATGCTTCGCTAGCCAATACTGAACCGCTTACATCAATACCCATGTCTTCAGCTTTTCTAAGTGCTGCTTTGGCTGCATCTACTCGTGAAGTCATACCCATACCAATAGCTACAACTGCAGAATCTTTTACATATACAACACAGTTAGATTTCGTCCCTGCAGCCACTTTAACGGCGATTTCCATATCTTTTTTCTCTTGTGCCGTTGCCTCTTTTTTAGATTTAAGTTCAGCATTTTTAACTTCATCTTCTTCTACTTTATCGCTGTCTTGGTAGACAAATCCACCATCCACAATTTTAAAGTTAAAGGCATCGTTTGCAAGTTCAAGTTTTTTTGTCCCTTGTTTAAAGAGTTTAATTCTTTTTTTCTTATTTAGTTCCTCTTCTGCTTCAGCTGTGAAATCTGCAGCAAATACCACCTCTAAGAAAATTTCATTCATTTTTACTGCAAGCTCTAAATCCACAATACCATTTACTGCAACCACTCCACCAAACGCAGAAACAGGGTCACATTTAAGTGCTTCAGTATAGGCTTCTAAAAGGGTGTCTTTAATCGCAAATCCACAAGGATTTCCATGTTTTACAATACATACTGCGTTATCTTCACCAAATGCACCTGCAATTTTAGCTGCACCTGAGATATCACCCATGTTATTAAAACTTGCTTCACCTTTTAGTGTGATGAATTTATTTGACAAGTGTTTATCAAACTCATACAATGCACCTTTTTGGTGTGGGTTCTCTCCGTATCGTGTATCAAACACTTTTTCACCTACGATAAACTGTTTTGCCCCCATTCCACCGTTGAATCGTTTGTTCATGTAGTTTGCAATCATAGAATCATACGCCGCTGTGTGCTCGTATGCTTTAATCATCATATCTCGTCTGAACTCAACCGTATTGGTGTCATTTTTAAGGTTGTTTAATACCATATCATAATCAGCCACATCCGTTACAATAATCACTGAGTCAAAGTTTTTAGCCGCACTTCGAACCATTGCTGGACCACCGATGTCAATGTTCTCAATAATCTCTTCAAAGTCATCTGTTTTTTCAATCGTTGCTTTAAATGGGTATAAGTTTACACACACTAAATCAATCCCTTCAACTCCCAGCTCTTTAGCTTGGTCAAGGTGCGATTGTTTGTCTCTTCGGTGTAAAATTCCACCGTGAATGTATGGATTTAATGTTTTTACTCTTCCTTCAAAACACTCTGGAAACTTCGTCACTTCGTTTGCTTCAATAACCGCAATTCCTGCCTCTTTAAGTTTGTTGTATGTACCACCTGTAGAGATGATTTCATACCCTAAAGCTACCAACTCTTTTGCAAAATTTTCAACACCGCTTTTATCACTTACACTGATTAACGCTCTCATCTGTTTTCCTCTTTGATATGTTTAAAATAAAAAAACGGCCGAATTAAAAAATTCTGCCGTTTCGTTTTGTCTGTTTAGACTTATAAATCTTGTTCGATTACTTGCTTGAATCGGTTATAATAGATGTCTCGTGCATCTGCCAATGATTTTTGTACACCGTTAATTGAGATTTCATCTCCTTTAACGCTTCCAATTTTCATGCAATATTGCCCCATGCGTGAAACCAATGTTTCAAATGCCTCTTCGTTTGTATAATCGACTTCTACAATGGCTCGACTCAGTGTTTCAGAGAAGATATCTTTTGCATCATTCAATGGTGCAACGATCTCTACTCCTTTGTTCCCCACCACAGCCATTTTCGCTGCACTGATGGCTAAACCACCCACGTTGATATCTTTTGCAGCGTTCAGTAATCCTTGCTTGTTGGCTTCAATTACGGTATTCCAAAGTGTCAACTCTTTTGCAAAATCTACTTTTGGGTGCACTCCAGCAACTTTTCCGTACATCTTTTTCATGAACAAACTTCCACCAAATTCAGAGAATGTTTCCCCTAACATATAGATGGTGCTTCCCTCTTTTTGAAAACAAGAAGGCAATACTTTGTTGGCATCTTCATTGACCCCAACCATTGCAATTGAAGGTGTTGGGAAAACGCCCACTCCATTTGTTTCATTGTACAGTGATACGTTTCCACCAATAACAGGCGTGTTTAACTCTTTACAAGCCGCTTTGATACCTTCGCACGCTTTTGCAAATTGCCACATCACTTCTGGATTTTGAGGATTTCCAAAGTTAAGACAATCGGTGATGGCTTTTGGAACAGCCCCTGTCATCGCTACGTTTCTTCCAGATTCCATAACTGCTGCTGCAGCTCCTAATTCTGGGTTGATGTAACAAAATCGTGTGTTACAGTCTGCACTCATTGCAAGCGCTTTTCCTGTCTCTTTTACACGAATAGAAGAACCATCCAAAGTTCCTGGCCCTTTAACGGTATTGGTTTGAACCATTGAGTCATATTGGTTATATACCCATGATTTATCCACCACTTCCATGTCAGCAAACATCGCATCAAATGCCTCTTGGTTTGTGATTTTTTTATCCAAAGTAATATTTGCAATATCTTTTAAGTATACAGGTTCTGCAACTGGTCTATCTAAAACGGGAGCCTCTTCAGATACGGGTTGAACAGGTACTTCTGCACACTTCTCACCATGCCAGAACAGTTCCATGTTTCCTGTGTCTGTTACTTCACCAATAACAGCAACGTCTAATTCCCATTTTTCAAAGATATCAATGATTTTTTGCTCACACCCTTTTTTTGCACAAATGAGCATTCGCTCTTGTGACTCAGACAACATAAAGTCATAAGGTGTCATACCCTCTTCTCTTGCTGGAACTTTATCAAGATGCATGATCATACCTGAACCACTTCGTCCTGCCATCTCAAAGGAAGAGGAAGTAAGACCTGCAGCTCCCATATCTTGGATACCAATAATCAAGTCCTCTTTAAACAGCTCTAAACAAGCTTCCAAAAGAAGTTTTTCAGTAAATGGGTCACCCACTTGTACCGTTGGTCTTTTTGACTCACTGTCTTCATCAAACGAAGCTGAACTCATTACAGCCCCACCAAGACCATCTCGCCCCGTTTTAGAACCCACGTACATCACTGGGTTTCCTAAACCTTCTGCTTTTCCGTAGAAGATTTCATCTGCTTTTGCAATCCCCAATGTAAATGCATTTACAAGGTTATTTCCCGCATAACACTCTTCAAACGTAGTCTCCCCACCAATGGTAGGAACTCCCATACAGTTACCGTATCCACCAATACCAGCAACCACACCTCGAAGTAAGAATCGGTGTTTTTGTGCGGTTGGAGAGTCACCTTCAATTGAAGCAAATCGAATAGAGTTCATGTTTGCAACCGGTCGTGCACCCATTGTAAATACGTCACGTAAGATACCACCAACACCTGTAGCAGCCCCTTGATATGGTTCAATAAAACTTGGGTGGTTGTGTGATTCCATTTTAAATACAGCCGCATATCCATCACCAATATCAATAACACCAGCGTTTTCACCTGGCCCTTGGATAACCCATGGCGCTTTTGTAGGGAAACCGTTTAAGTACTTTTTACTTGATTTATATGAACAGTGTTCACTCCACATTGCAGAGAAAATACCAATCTCTACATAGTTTGGTTCTCTTCCAAGAATTTGTTTAATGTGTTCAAACTCTTCGAGGGTTAAAGAGTGTGCTAATGCTATCTCTTCAAGGTTTTCTAGTTTTTGCATACAAATATACCTTATATCTTTGTCTTAAAATGTTGGGATTTTATCTAAAAAACGATTAACACTTGATAAAAGAATTTCCAATAAAATAAGTTAGCCAATTCTTAAGATTTGATTATTTTAAATATTTTTGATATACTTTCTTTCCAGAAAGCCTTTTTCAACGCATTTGTGTTTAAGTTTTGTGTTGTATAATGAGCAAATATTTTAAAAAATGGATGAATACGGTGAAATTACTCATAACATTGCTGCTGCTGGTTTCAAGTTTAATAGGTGCTGAACTCAAAGAGTTAACATGGAAAAAAGGGGAAACTTTTCTCACATTTTTACAATCACACAATATCCCCCAAACACTCTATTTTGAACTAGAGAAAAATGACCGCGAGTTGTGTTCTGAAATCACTGCAGGGATTAAATACCAAGTCTTAGAAGAGAACAATGAGATGGTTCAAGTGCTCATTCCAATCTCTGAAGAGATGCAACTGCACTTATACAAAGAAAAAGGAGAGTTTGTATTCACGACTTCACCTATTTCATTTGAAGAGATTACTCAAACCATTGCAATACCTATCAACTATTCACCTTATCAAGATCTTTTAGATGCCACATCAAACAAAGCTTTGGCCAATGAGTTTGTACGCGCATTTAACCAAGTGGCCAACTTCAAAAGAATGAGAAAAGGTGATCATGTTGCCATTAAATACACCCAACGTATCAGAATGGGTCAATACTATGGAACTCCAACCATTCATGCAGCACTTGTTGAAGTAAAAAAGAAACAAACCTATATCTTTAAAAATGATGGAGATGGGCTTTATTATGATGAAAAAGGACGAAACCTTACAAGCTTTTTTATGAAAACCCCCGTATCTTACACCAGAATTTCAGACCGATTCACATATAAACGATTTCATCCTATATTAAAACGATATCGAGCACATCTTGGAATTGATTACGCAGCTCCACGAGGAAGAAAAATCTATGCCACAGCTTCAGGAAAAGTGATTTTCAAAGGACGAAAAGGTGGTTATGGAAAAACAATTGAAATAAGACACGAAGGGGGATTTAAATCACTGTATGCACACATGTCAAAATATGCTCCAGGTGTTTATTCTGGGAAATGGGTCAAACAAGGAACTCATATAGGGTATGTAGGAAGTACAGGTGTGAGCACAGGACCACACTTACACTTTGGTCTGTATAAAAATGGACGAGCGATTAACCCTGAAAAAATCATTCGTGTAACAAAAAATACTCTCAAAGGAAAAGCCAAAAAAGAGTTTATCGCTTATACTAAAGAGGTTTCACAAAATCTTTTAGATACCATTAAAAACAAACCTCAGCCACTTAATATCACACAGTTTGATAAACAAACAGACTTAAAAGAGTTACTTGTAGCAAAAGTTGAAGCTTAACGCATAAAGGTTATCCATGGAAGAGCATATCAAAGATCCCAATGAACTACTCAACAGCATTGAGGAGCTTCACCCCACGGATATTGCCAACTCTTTAAAAAAGATTTACAAAAACAACAGTGATGAATTTTACTTTGTTTTAAAACAGCTTCCTGATGAAATCTTAGGGGAAGTTATTCTTGAACTGCCAGAATACATCAGAGAAGATACCTACGGTGAGCTTTCAAGTGAGCAATTAACCGATGCCGTTGAAGAAATGGATTCGGATGACCAAACGGACATCATTCAAGAGATTGAAGAGCTTGATAAAGAGAAAGCCAAAGAGATTTTTGAAGGACTTGAAGAAGAGAACCAACAAGAGATCAACTGGCTGAAACGTTATGAGGATGATGAAGCCGGTGCTTATATGCAAACCGAACTTTTTTCAGCCAATATCAATGAGAAAATTGGGGATTCAATTGAGCGATTAAAACATTTAAAAGCTGAAGGTGAGCTCGAAAATATTCACCAAGTTTTTATCATCAATGATGACAAAATGTTACTGGCATCCATCTCTTTAGAAGATTTAATCATTTTTGATTTTGAAAAGACGTACGAAGACATTGTGAACAGTGATGATAACAAATACAAACCTTTTAAAGTGCAAGATGATGAAGACATCGACTTTGTTGCCAAACAGTTTGAGCAATACGACTTAAGTGTTGTTGCTGTTGTGGGGTATCAAGGTATGTTGATCGGTCGAATTACTTCGGATGATATCTTGGACGTTATTGAACAAAATGCAACGGAGCAAATGTACCAATTAGCAGGGGTTAATGAAGAGTTTGAGCATGAAGACAATCTTTTAACCACTGCAAAAAAACGTGGAATTTGGCTCTTTATTAACTTAGGAACTGCCGTGTTAGCATCACTGGTGATTGGTCTGTTTGATCAAACCATCCAACAATATGTGGCACTGGCTATTTTAATGCCCATTGTAGCTTCCATGGGTGGAAATGCTGGAACGCAAACCTTAGCCGTAATGGTTCGACAATTGGCCTTGGGTGAGATTGATTATGACAACAGTAAAGATGCAATCAAAAAAGAGGTCTTTATCTCACTGGTGAATGGTTTTATTTTTGCATTGATCATTGGTTTCATTGCTTCATTTTGGTTCAGCACGGCAATGCTTGGAGTGGTCATAGCACTCTCAATGGTCATCAATCTGTTCAGTGCTGGGTTCTTTGGGGCTTCTATTCCATTAATATTAAAAAAGTTTGACATCGACCCTGCGGTTGGAAGTACAGTACTTCTTACCACAGTAACCGATATTGTAGGTTTCTTTAGCTTCCTTGGATTAGCTAAAGTGATTCTGCTGTAATGTTATTTAATCGAAGAAGATGAGATAATACTTAAAAACTCATCTTTGGTTTTTTTCTCTTTTTTAAAAATACCTCGAAGGGCTGAAGTAACAGTTGTAGAGCAGATTTTTTCTACCCCTCTCATCTCCATACACATGTGACGTGCATCAATGACCACTGCCACCCCTTTGGGTTTTAAGTGTGTATTTAAAGCCTCTGCAATTTGTTCGGTCATTTGCTCTTGAATTTGCAAACGCCGTGCAAATACATTCACCACTCGTGGAATTTTACTTAATCCCACCACTTTTCCATCTGGGATATATGCCACATGTACGCGTCCAATGATAGGCAACATGTGGTGTTCACACTGAGAATAAAACTCAATGTCTTTGACAACCACCATCTCATCATTAGTTGATGTAAAAAGTGCTTTTTCGATGATCTCTTTGGGGTCCTCTTTATACCCACTGCACATAAACTCATAGGCTTTTCGAACGCGTTCAGGTGTTTTAACCAAGCCTTCTCGTGTGACATCTTCGCCCACATACTCTAAAATATTTTTAATTGATTCTTCAAATTTCTCTTTACTCATGATTTAGCCTTTAAATCCCCATCGTTTCACCTAAATTCCATATAGGCATAAATATTGCCAACATAATCCATACAACCATGGATGCAATAAAAATAAAAAAGACAGGTTCAATATAAGTTGTCAACTTCTTAATGGACTCATCCAGTCTGACGTGATAAATCTTTTCTATTTCATGGATTGTTTTGTCCAAAGAGTGACTCTTTTCTCCTACTGTGATTAAACGTAGCGTCAAATCGTCAAATAAACAACTCTTTTTAAAAGCGTATGATATTGATTTTCCGCTTTGTATCTGCTGATTTATCTCGTTTAATACTTTTTGTGCGTGATAATTGGTGATGACCACTTGGGCATTTTGCAAAGAGTTTTGAAACGTATATTTATCTTTTAACAGCATCTGCAAAAGCAAAAAAAAACGTTGAAAACTCAGATGAAACAACGCACTGCTTACAAAAGGGATTTTGCATAAAAGCAGATAACTCATCTTGTATTTAAAGGTTTCATTGCGTTGATAGTATGCGTATACACAAAACAAAAGTATGATTACAAAACCTATCGACCAAAGACCATACTCGTGTATAAACTCTTTAATATTCAACAAACTCTGTGTCACCAAAGGCAAGTTGCCTTGATATTGTGCAAAAAGCATCTCAAATTGCGGTAAAAGACCATAAAACGTAAACAAAAATAAAAAGAGAAGTGCACACAACAAAATCATAGGATACATCATGGCATTAACTAATTTTTGTCGACTGCTTTGTATCTGTTTTAAAACCAATACCAATGAATGAATCATGGATTTGAGATTTCCATTGTGTTGCGCAATTTCAAGAAAAGAGAGTACCACATCACCTAAAACAGCTCTGTAATTTTGTAACTCCCCTTTGAGCATTTTCCCATTTTTCAGCGAGATTTTCATCACATCTATGATCTCTTTGATTTGTGGATGCGCTTGACTTTGACTCACAATCTCTAAAGCATCTGCAAATAAAATATCTGCTTGCAAAATAATGTCCAACTCATAAAACAACGAGATGACCTCTTTAAAAGAGACTTTGTGATTGATCAATAGACTGATTGCAAAAGGTTTATACGCTTGTTTACTGATAATAGTATAAGTATTTTTTTTAAGACTCTCGTCATCCACAATGGCTGATTTAATACGCCCTTTTTCTTGATAACGTATCTTATACTGTTTCAAAGCGTGGTCACCTTATAAAGTTCTTCTAAAGTGGTCACCCCGTTTTGAACCTTTTGCATGCCTTGTTCAAATAAAGGGACATAACCTTGTGTTTTAACATACTCATGTATAGTGTGTGAACTCTCTTTGTGAATGATCATTGAAGCCACCTTTTCATCGATGCGTAACACTTCACAAAGCATCGTTCGACCACTGAAACCTGTCAAGTTACACGTTTCGCATCCCACTGCCTTATACTCTTTGTTTTTTACACTGTGTTTACAATCATCACATAACTTTAAGACCAAACGTTGTGCAATAACCAGTTTTAAAGTCGAAGCTAAAATATAAGCTTCTGCTTCTAAATCCAACAAACGATTAATGGTTGCAATGGCATCATTGGCATGCAGGGTTGCTAAAACCAAGTGCCCCGTTAAAGAAGCACGAAGTGCAATCTTTAACGACTCTTTGTCGCGTATCTCTCCCACCATGATACAATCAGGGTCTTGGCGCAAAATATCAACCAATATTTCTGCAAACCCAAGATTAATATCATGATTGACAGGAATTTGTTGTATTCTTGGTATTTGATACTCGATGGGATCTTCAATGGTCATGATTTTTTTATCCACGGAATTAATTGTTTCTAGTATGGAGTACAGTGTCGTCGTTTTACCACTACCAGTAGGGCCTGTGACCAAAATCAGACCTTGTTTGGCGTGTATCATCTTTGTTATATGTTGTAATTGTTGTTTTTCAAAGCCCAATGTGTACAACGATTGATGTACACTGTTTGTATCCAATATACGAATAACCACCGATTCTCCTTGAATGGTCGGCATAATAGAGACTCGAAAATCATAAGTTTGTCCATTCACTTGTTTTGAAAAACGTCCATTTTGCGGCAATCTTTTTTGTGTAATATCCAAAGATGCTATCAGTTTTACAACCGAACCTAACACTTTATAAAACTCTTTTTCAAACAAAAAAAAGTGTTGCAGTAAACCGTCAATACGTAACCGAATAGAGACACCATGTTCTTGTGTCTCTATATGAATATCGCTGCTTCTTTTTTTAATACTAAAAGCAATCAATGCTTCTAAAAAGTCTTGAATATAAGAGGTGGAAGACTCTTTTTGTCGTACAGAGGCTAAAGCATTTTCATAGATTTTTTGTTTGAGTGGTAACGATTGCAGTATAAATATAAGTTCACTTTTGTCAACCTCGATGATTTTTAAAGGCAGATGACACTGGGTTTGAATATATTCAAAATTGGCCTCTTTACTTGCAGCCACGCATAAAAGGAAATCATCTTTATACAGTGGTACGGTTTGTTGTTGCTGTAACAACGCAACATCAAACTCAGCAATCAAAGAGTAATCAATAATCGTGTTGTTAATATCACTCATACTACAACTCCAAATAGATTTTTTGTCCCAAGTGATTTTGTAAAACAACCGCTTGTTCTTCAATCTTAATAAGTGTATACTCACGAATATGTTCATGTAAATGGATCCACTCATGGTTGATCAGCACTTCATCGTTTACAATGGCATAGAGTTTTAAAGAAGGAAGTTTTTCTTTTTCACTGAAGGGATTTTTCAAATGAACAATTGTACTTTGCAATGGCTCTTTGTCTTGGGGAAAATACTTTTTCGTTGCAAACTCCAACTGTAATTTTAAACTGTACTGTTCATCGTTAAACGGTTGTATTTTCATATCAGGCATATTATTGATACTGCCAAAAGTTTCACAAAACAAAACCATCTGCATCAAAGAGGTAAACTCTCCTTGCAACTCAAATGCAAAACCACTGCTTTGCTCTTGCAGTGACAAAAGAGTAAGATTCAAGGCTTTACTTTGGTTTTCAAATGCCTTTATAAATACATACGTCTCCACTTTGTGGTTTTGGAGTGTGGTATTTGTTTTGTGTTGGATGTTTGCTTGAAGAGGCGTATCATTGTAAAATATGATCCCCATTAAACATAATGGAATAAGATAGAGTTGCAGTTTCTCAAAAGACTTAAGGTTTGAAAGCCTATGTTCAATCAAATACAACCATGGCAGTAAGTTCATAAATTTGACTCTCTTTTTGATAATTCAAAGATTTTATCTTCAACTGTTGATCTTCTAAAAATTGCATCAGATGGGCCTTGTTGTTATGCGCAAGTTTAATATTAGCATGTGCCCTGTTCATTTCAAACAGTTGCAACTGAAGTTTGTAATGATTAATTGCTTGCATTAATGCAACTATGGATTGCGTTTGAAGTCGTTTTGTAGGCACCACAATCTTTTTAACTGTTGCAACTGTTTTAGAAGATATTGTATGTGTACTGTTCCAAATCACCAATGTGCTTACAACTAAAAAAATTAAGTATATTCCATAGATTACTGTCGCTTTGATGGTCTTAAAACGAGAATATTCTCTTTCATGTACAAATGTTGTTGCACTGTTAAGATACTCATTTTTAAAAGCCGTCAACTCCTCATCACTGAGCAAAACAGTATGTCCTATCTTGATGCAATACGTGTGTTCTAAATAACGTATAATCTCCTCTTTAGTCACACTTTTTTGAACCGCTTTAAAACAGACCAACTTTTCAAATGAGTACAATGCAAAAAAACCAGAAGTAATGAAAAGATCATAACTTGAAGCTTGTGCATTTTTATAATAGAGTTTCAGAACTTGTGGCATAAGTATGGCGTGCTTTTCTTTAGATTTAAACGATGCAATGAAGTAATTTTTTGATGTTTCAAAGTAGTGGTATAAAAACTGAACGTCCCAATCACTCTTGGAGTGATTGGTTGATGTAAAAAGAAATTCAATCAAAGAGCTCCCAAGAATGGGTTCATTGACTTGAACCGTGGTTGTATTGATTTTATTTAAACCAAGGAGAGTCGTTTGCATCTATACCACCTTGGAAATAATTATATCAATTATTATATAAAAATAACATTAATGTTATTTTTACACATCCATGATGACTTGATTTCTCCCCAGCTGTTTTGCTTCATAGAGTGCTTTATCAGCACATTTATAGAACTCATTGCTTCCTTGGATTTCATTATACTGTTTAATCACCAAACCAATTGAAACCGTAACATACCCTTTATGAGAGTGCCGATGTTTGATTTTAAGATTTTCTATGCTCTCTTTGATTGTATTGGCATACCCCTCTGCACTGTTGACGCGTTCACACTCAAACAACAACCCAAACTCTTCCCCTCCTAATCTGAAAGCAAAATCTGTGGAACGTTTTGTAAAGTGTCGAAGTACATTGGCCACCTCTTTAAGCACCTCATCTCCTTCTAAGTGACCGTAAGTATCGTTGTACATCTTAAAATAATCCACATCAATCATCATAAATGCCAAACAACTTTTTGAGCGTTTAACACGATTAATTTCACTGTGCATCTTTTCATTAAAATATCGTCGATTAAAAAGTTGAGTTAAGCCATCGGTAATTGAAAGATGTTCAACCCGTTTTTTATCCGTGATATCTTCTGCAATGATGGTATAATCAATCACCTCTTTATCTTTAAAGTTTGCGTGAATATAGGTTTTAAGCCAGTAAACCTCACCTTTTTTATCAACGTTTTGTATCTCTCCTGACCATCCATGCACACGTTTGATATAACGCCAAATCTCTTTAAAAAGTACGGTTTCACTCTGAGTATCAAACAACACAGTAAAATGTTGACCTACCAATTCATCATAAGTATATGAACTCACTTTACACATCGCTTTACTTGCTTCAGTGATAAAGCCTTTTTTATCTATACTGAAAGTAATGACATTTGCATCAACAATTTTCAAATAGTTTCGTAACTTTTTTTGAACCTCTTCTCTTGATTTAAGCGTCTTATTCAAACTCTTTGCCAAAGCTTGAAACTCTTTAAAAGTGATTTTTTCTGTATTGACTTCATAATACTCTTTAGAGGCTTTATCAAATGTATATTTCATATAATTCACACTGCTGTCTAAAAACTTTTGAATACGTTTTGAAAGATAATAAACCGTTGCCGTTAAGATAATACTAATAAAAATAAAAAAGAGTATTTGATACACAATACTTCGATTCAACTCCTCTCTCTTTTTTTCCAAAGTGAGTGTGATTTCATCAATGTAAATCCCACTTCCAATGAGCCATTGAAAATCATCAAAAAGTACCACATAACCCAATTTATTTGAAAGTTCCATACTGTCAAGTTTTCTGAACTTATAATAAAAGTAGTGGTTCTCTTTATTCAACGCCGCATCGACTTCTTTTTTAAACACCGGATCACTGCCCCAGTATTTTGGTTTTTCAAGTTTTTGTCCATTAAATACCAATGCATGACCGTCAAGTGTATTGACATAAATATAGCCTTGATTTCCAAAACGAATGGTGCTGATCCATTCCAACATATTTTCTTCCAATCTCTCTTGCATATCATCGATATATTCACCCATTCCTATGTGCCAATCATAAGGTTCAAAAAGTTTGACGTAGCTTAGTTTTGGGTACTCTTGACCCATTTTTTGATCGGGTTTTACAAAGTAGTTTTTAACAAATCCACTTTTTAAACTACGTGCAATATTCGCCTGTTTTTGAATAAACAATGTGCCATTTTTATCTTGTAACTGCCATATATTTTCATTTTTTCCTAACTTTGACTGGGTATTGTATAAAATGGCATCACCTTGATTGCTGTTTATAAAGTAATAACTTCGATGATTACTGAATGATATATTTTGAAGTGCCGTTACAATAAGGTATTGAATCTCCTCTTTGCTCATGCTGTTTTTGTTTTGGTTATAAATCGCCATGGCAATATTATAAGCATCATTGACACGTTGTGAAAGACGCTCTTTTACTTCTGAATAGTATCGATTATGTTGATACTCGATATAAGTGATGACTTTATTGACTTCATTTTTTATGAGCTCTTTATTTTGAGTCATAAATTGCTCTTTCAAATTTGTTTTTTCAGCTTGAAAATCTCTGTATTGAAAAAAGATGGAAGAGGTAATGACAATAAAAATAGAGATAAAAGCAACCCAGAAAATGGATTGAAAAATAAGTTTAGAGAGTTTCATAAACGCCTTTTAATGAATTCCCGTATTGTAACGTCAATTCATTAAATTACGATTAAGTAAATTATTAACTTTTAGCTTTAATCTACATCATATCCAAGCTCTTTAAGACCTTGTTTGTTTTTGGTCCAGCCTTTTTTAATGGAAACAAAAAGTTCTAAGTAGACCTTTTTTCCACTGAGCTTTTCAATTTTTGTTCGAGCATCTTTCCCAATACGTTTAATGGCTGCGGCACCTTTACCAATGATCATGCCTTTTTGCGTGCTTTTTTGTACAATAATCGTAGCTTTTATCACATCCACGTTGGGTTTCTCTTCTACTTTATTAATCAGTACATCGGTTTCGTATGGGATTTCATCACTGATGTTTTCAAAGATGGATTCACGAATAAACTCTTTATAGATATCTCTTAAGTGTTCGGTGGTTAAAATCTCAGGATCAAACAAATAAGGATGCTCTGGTAATTCCTTAACCACTGAGTCTAAAATATCACTGTGTTTAGTTCCTTTTTTAATGGATACAGGAATGATTGATTCATACTTATCACGGTACTTCTCATACTCTTTCATCTTATCAAGCAACTCTTGATTGCTTACAAAGTCAATTTTGGTAAGCAGTAAGATGTGTTTGGTGTTTTTTTTGTTTTTAACCAAGAAGTCTTCATAGTGTTGCACTTTATCTGTTACAGGAGCTAAAAATAGAATCAAATCACAATCACCCATCGCTTTAAGTGCTTCATCAAGCATAAATTGATTGAGCAGTTTTTCCGTTTCATGAATTCCTGGGGTGTCCACAAAAACAATCTGGTCATCATTATGCATCACAATGATATTGGCTCTTTTTCTTGTTGCATTGGCTTTGTGTGAAACCATGGCAATCTTTTCACCAACCAACCAGTTTAAAAGTGAACTTTTCCCTGCATTGGGCCGTCCTACTACTGAAACGTATCCGCATTTTGTCATCTAATTATGTCCTTTAAATATTTGTGCGCCATCAAAACGCAATTTAGCAATCTCTTCTCCTGAACTGTTTACATAACTCATTTTACCATTTCGTTGAACTTGAGCAAACCCGTTGTAAAAATCACTTGCAAAATCATAGACTGCTTTGGTTACTTCTTCACACTCATCATTGATAAATCCAAATTTTTCATCCACTTGCACACGTGCAAGCCCTTCAAAAAAAGGATAGACCATATCATATTTAAGTGCTTGTTCTATATCATTATCTCTGTCAATGCATCCAAACTTTCCATTTTGAGCCACTACAAACAATCCATTGTCAATCGGTTTTATACTCTCATATTGCGGTTTGACTATCTGTTTAAACCGACTGTTTAACAAACCATATTTCCCTTCTTGTTCAACCACAATAGTATCGTACTGCATGATGCCAATTTTGTCATACATAGCAGGTACAATCTCATCACCAGAAGTGCTTATAATACCGTATTTACCATTTTTATAACTTTTATAATAGCCATTATCATAACGAAACAGTGTTTCATATTGTGCTTTTAATAAAGGTTTACCCTTTTCATTGACCAGCGTTTCACCATCGTTTATGCCAACAACGGCGATATTATTGCTGCAAGCAGTTAGAAAAAAGCCCATTACCATAAAAAGAACGTATCTCATACAGCTCTCCTTCTTTAATTGGTCACATTGTAGCTAAAAAAGGCTAATAAGCATGTAATAGAGTTACTCTTTGATTTTATCATCATCCACACATACCACTTCATATTTAAACTCATCGCAACTGCAAGAGATATAACGATACATGGCAGAAATGGCACTGATAATAAGTACCGTAATACACACATTTAACACCACCATCATCACTGCTAAATCTAAGGAAAAGAGTGCCGCTAAAAAATTAATAACAAACCCATATACTAAGCTCAATACCACAGAGATTAAAATAGGATAAAGAATGATAATAAAATAACTTAACCATTTGTACTTTTGTGTTAAATGCCATGAATCTTTAAAACTCATGTGCTGACCAATCGCACAACTGGGCAACACCATTGAAAGTCGAGCAACAATAAAACTTGACACACTAATTCCAACGAAGACACCCATCATAGGAATAATACCTAAAAGTTTAAAAATAAAATAGAGCATCACGGGAATAACAAACGTCATCACACTCAAGATCAAACTGATCCATAAAAATCTCACTTCTTTATATCCAAAACATAAAAACTCCAATGCTGAGATTTCAAAGGAAGGCAGTAAAAGTATACGGTGTGTTTTTACCGCAATCAAAAGTGACATCAATGCACTCATAAGCACACCCACTGCAACCGTATAGATATCCCCCTCTTGCGTCTTGCCAAGTATCACTCGAGCCGTGCTTTCTTGCATAAAAGCATCTGTAACCATCAAAATAACCATATAGGGAAATAGAACTTTTATCAAAATCACCCACTTTTCAAAAATCAGTTTGAGGGTATCTTTCATAATGGTATTGATCATAAAAACTCCTTAAGCACGCTTTCTGTAACTCAATGCTTCCATTAAGTGTATGCGTTGTATTGTTTCACTCTGCTCTAAATCAGCAATGGTACGTGCCACTTTTTTAACCTTGTTGATACTTCGAAAAGAGAGATTTAAATTCACAATGGCCTTATCTAAAACCATCTGTGATTCCTCATTTAAGATACAGTAACGATTGAGTATCTCATCTTCAAGTTTCCCATTAAGACTCTCTTGAGCTCTTTGTTTTTGCATCTTAAATGCTTTGAGCACTTGTTCATGAAACTCTAAAGAACTCACATCTGAGCGATCATTTTTATTGACATCTGTCATGGTCACATATAAATCAATTCTATCTAAAAAGGGCTCAGAGAGTCTGCCTTTATATCGATTGACTTCCACATCACTGCAACGGCACTCTTTGTGTGTACTTAAAAGATTACCACAAGGTGACATTTTTATTTAATCCTGCTACAATTTAATTCAATTTTATGGAATTTGTTAATTTACGGTTCATTTAAAAATGATACAATTTACATTTACCATATAACATTATACATTAATAAATGCTACAAAATGTGAGGAAAGTGTGAAAATTCCACTAAATAGACGAAAAATTGGCTATACATATGGAAGTACTTCTGGAACTTATTCGTTTAGAAGTGAAAAAAGCATTCAATTTGAATCACTCCTAGAAAAAAAATTCCTAACAACTTTAGAATTTAATGATATAGTACTAGATGTTATCTCACAACCCCTAGTTATTGATTACATAACGGCTAATGGTAATAAAAGTACTTATAGTCCAGACTTTTTGGTCTTTTTTAAAGATACAAATAATATTCAAAGACCTCCAATTAAGCCTTTATTGGTTGAAGTCAAACCATCAAATAAACTAATTGAAAATAAAGATACACTAAAATTAAAATTTAAAGCTGCAATTAAATTCTGTAATGAAGTAGACTACAGATTTAAAATATTTAATGAAAATCGTATAGAGAGTACTCAATTAAAAAACATTGTTTTTCTAAATCGATATAAAGAGTTTCGAGCTGATTTAGATTATATTGAACTTATAAAAAATCACCTTTTAGCAGTTGGTCATACAACTGTTGAACATCTTTTGACACATCTATATGTAACAGACCTCCAAAAAAGTATCGCTCTATCTCATATCTGGTTTTTACTTCATACAAAAGTAATTTTAACTGACTTAAATGTATTACTCAATAATAATACTGTTATTTGGTTAAACATCGAAGAAGAGAATCTAGGAGTAGAAATATGAGCTCACAAAATCAATCTAACCATAAAATATCAAGAGAAAAACTAAATTTAGCTATTGGTGAATTTGTCAAATATGATAGCAAAACATTTAAGATTACTCAGTTAATTGATTTTAATGAAGTAATAGGTATAGATATTCATACAAATGAAGCAAAAAGACTTTTGATAGAACATATAAAACCTTTACCAAAAGATTCAATTAAAGATAATGGTTATATTCATAAGGATGTCAACGATATAGCAGATGATGATTGGAAAAAAATTGAAGAAAGATTGATTGCGATAAGACCTATATTAAATGGTGACACTAGAGCAGAAATTGAACAACACGCAGAAGAAATAGGTATTCACTTTACAACCCTATATAGATGGCACAGAGGATATAAATCAACTGGTACTGTTACTGGCTTGTTATCACAAAAAAGAGGACGAAAGAAAGATACAGTTTTTATTGAGCAAGATATTGAAGATATCATTCAAGAGACAATAAAAAATGATTATCTTACTGTGCATAAACCAAGTATTAAATCTATTATCAATACAATAAAAATAAAATGCCTTGAACGAAACCTTACCTTTCCAAGTAACAATACTATAAGAAATAGAATCAATAAACTCAGTCAATATGAATTATTAGAAAAAAGAAAAAACAAGGCTTCTGCAAGAGATAAGTTTGCACCTGCACCAAAACACTACAAAGCGGATTATCCATTACAAGTTGTACAAATAGACCATACACTTGTAGACTTACAAATTGTTGACGATGAAGAGCGTACTGCAATTGGACGACCTTGGATTACACTAGCAATTGATGTTTATTCAAGAATGATCGTTGGATACTATCTGTCTTTAGATGCACCAAGTGGTGTCTCAGTTGGTATGTGTATTGTGAACTCTATTTTAAAAAAAGACAAGTTGTTAAATGATTTTAATATTGAAGAGGAATGGAATGTATGGGGTCAAATTGATAATATAGCTACCGATAATGGAGCTGATTTCAGGTCTTTTTCTGTTGAACAAGCTTGTCTTGCAAATGGTATACATATTGAGTTTCGTCCAATTGGAAAAAAAGAATACGGTGGACACATAGAAAGATTGATTGGTACAACTATGACTGAAGTTCATGATATCCCAGGTTCACCAAAATCTAATATACAGCAAAAAGGTAGTTATGATTCTGAGAAATATGCATGTATGACATTCAGTGAATTTGAAAGATGGTTATTACTTTACATTACAAAAATATATCAACACAATTACCACAGTGGTATTGATTCAACACCTTTTGAACAATGGAAAAAAGGAATTTTAGGTAGTAGTGAGTGCCCTGGTATTGGCTACCCTCAACTACCGGTAGATGAAACCAGTTTAACATTAGATTTTTTACCAACCATTGAAAGAAGTGTACAAAAAAATGGTGTAACAATAGATGGATTGAACTATTTTCATCCTGTACTCAGAACTAAAATTAGAGGCTATGATCAAGGGCTTAAACTGAAAAAAGAAGACTCTCAGTATATATTTAAACGAGATCCTAGAGATATTTCCACTATATGGTTTTATGATAATTTACAACAAGAATATCATGAAATACCATTGGCTAATACAGAAATACCACGAATGAGTTTACAAGAGCTTAATATGATTAAAGCAAATATTTCCAAAGTCAATAATCAAGTTTTAAATGAACGTAATATTATTCTTGGTTATAAAGAACTTTATGACCATGTAAAGGAATCTGTACGAAAGACTAAGAAGCAGAAAAAGTTTATACAAAAAGTAAAAAACAATATAAAACTCACTCAAAATATTCAAGACATTAAGCAAGTAAAAAAATCTACTCGTACTAGACAATCTCATGATTTTTGGGATGAAGAAATACCTGACTTTGATTAAGGATACTATATGCAAATAAATTATGAACACATTCACCCTGATTTTCAACACCTGATGTCTCTAAGCAAAGAGGAACGAACCTATTCTTTAGATCAAGATTTTATGATTTATTATCCTAAAGCAAAAGAAGTCATTCAAGTCATGTCAAACTTTATGAATAAACCTAAAAAAAATCGAATGCAAAACTTATTACTTATTGGTGACCCAAATATGGGAAAAACTACAATTGCAAAAAAGTTTTATGCAATGAATCCCAATAAGAAAATGGAAACTTTAGACGGAACAACTACTTTAAAACCTGTTATATATGTTAATATTCAAGGTTCATCGGAAAAAGAATTTTATACATCAATATTAGATCAATTCTGGGCACCATATAGAGTTTCACATTCTACTTTAAAACTAAAACAACAAGCCATTCATTTACTAAAAATATGTCAGGTTAAGACCATTATTTTTGATGAGTTGCATAATTTATTAAGAGGTACTCCCACTAAACAATGTACTATCTTAGACCAAATTAAAAATTTGAGTAATGAACTTATGATACCGATGATTGGTGTTGGTACAAAAGCTGCTGCTACTCTTTTATATAATGATCCTCAATTAGTAAGTAGATTTGATATTATCAAATTGAATAAATGGGACTTAAATCAGGAGTTTAGAGGATTACTTCAAAGTTTTGAAAAACGCTTACCCCTAAAAAAGCCTTCATTTTTAGCTTCAAAAGAAAAAGCAGTATTATTATATGAATTATGTCAAGGTAACTTAGGATATTTACATCAAGTATTAATCGCTTGTGCAGAGTATGCTATTGAGAAAGATATTGAAGAAATCACTCAAGAGATTATTGAAACTATCATGGATAAGAAGCTTGCTCAAATAACAAACCCTAAAGATTATGCTACCAGTTAAACTAATTCCCCATGAACATGAGTTAATAAGCTCTTGGCTTATAAGACTCTCGTTTGCAAATGGTATAAGTTTAAGAAGGTTATCTCAATTAATATTCGACAACTCTTCCCTCATTCAAAAAGACATAGACAAATATTTAAATAAAGATACTATTAACAAAATATCTCAAGTTACAGAGATACCTAAAAATCATATTTACACACTTACTCTTCAATACTCGATTTCAAATATTTACTATCAGCAACCAATCACTCAATCAAAGTGGTCTTGGGTCATTCCTACAGGAGGAAAATATATATTAAAAACTCATGGTCTTCAGTTTTGTCCAGAATGTTTATATGATAAAGGAATTATGTTTTCTCATTTTTCAAGACTTTCATGGAATATTTGTTGCGAAAAACACAAGAGACTTCTTCATAGTAAATGCCCAAAATGTAATCATCCATATGCACCTCAGTTAATAGAACCAAACTATGAACTCTCACTATGTATATACTGTGGCTTTGATTTATCAACAATAGAAGATAGTCTATGTATCTCATCTGAAGCAATTGAACTCCAACAATTTTTAAATCAATGTTTTTTAACAAATAAAATTCCCAGTTCAAAGTATCAAATACTAGATAAGTCTATAAAAGAAGTATTTTACACCGTTAGAGTAATAGTACAATTCTTATATCGCATAAGAAATAAGACAAGTTTATTGCAAAACTTAAAAGATGAGCTCCATATAAAATTTTTAACTTATAACTTTCAAACTGAGCCTAAACCACTTGATACTCTATCCAGTCAAAAGAGAATGGTTTTAATGCACAATGTATCACTGCTATTAAAACAGCCTATTCTCAATGTTGAAAAATGCTTATTGAGTCAACGCATTACTTATAGACAATTATTCGGTTCAAACAACTCTATTCCTCATTCTCAAACTATTAAATTCCTTTGTAAGAGCTTGAAAATTAGGACAGCTAACCAACCCACCAAGCAACCAACTATTATTAAACCTAAATCAAAAGAAGAAGTCGATACATTAATGTATCATATTGAAGAATACTTATGAAAATCCAACAATGTTCAAAATGCAAAGATTATAAAAAATATGTATTTAATCGAACATTGGAGAATAATACAAAATCCTTATTATGTAATACATGTTTTAGAAAGTGTTTAGACATTTGCTCTTTATGTGGAAGGCATACAATAACCTATTCTTACACTAGTGATAATCAACCAATGTGTAAAAAATGTACCTGCCAACCTTTTAGAGTTTGTAAACAATGTTCAAAGAAGTTTCCTGCAGGAAGAGGCAGAGTTTGTGAAGAGTGTTCATACTATAACACTTTAATAAAAAAAATATCTGTTCTAAATTTATTGCTTTCTAAATATACAAATGGCTTATTTGAAGAGTTCACATGGTGGCTACATAAAAAAAGAGGTAGTATATTTACAACAGCATCTATACAAAAGTACTTTATCTACTTTTATAAATTTGATTACATCGCAAATAACCTATCTAGGTTTCCAAATTACCAAGAGATCTTAAACTTCTTTTTAAAAGAAAAAATAAGCAAATCACTACTAATTACCAAATTCCTTGTACAAAAAAAAATTATTATAATTGATGATAAATATAAAGAACTCTTTTCAAATTTACATATCATAGATAATTATATATCGTATTTTAAACCATACACATATGAATATACTTTACTAAATACATATCATAAATATTTAATTAACAAATATATCCAAGGACAAACAACTATACATTCAGTAAGACTTGCATTAACGCCTGCATTTAAAGTTCTACAATATAAACAGCACTTTAAGTCTTGTATACTCAATGATAGTATTATTAATGGATACCTATGGATTTATCCTGGCCAAATGAATGCATTAGTAGGATTTAGTAATTTTGTAAATCAACATCACAAGGGTAACTTACATCAAATTCAATCAAAGAAGCTACTTCTACAACGTTCGAAAACAAAAAAAGACATACTTCAAATAAATTTAATTAACCTGCTAAAAAAAGAGAGTTTAACAGCATTTGAAAAAAACAGAGTTTTAAGAACTTCAATTGAATATTTTCATAGAGTTTATGTTCCAAAAAATGTTTATTTAGGTATTAATAATATTTCTAAAGTAGGTGATTTATATCATATTTGTTGTTGTTATCACAAGTTTTATGTACCAGAACAATTATATTATAAACTTTTATCAATCTAAATTAAGTTTATTTTTGATCTTTCCATATAGTCGAATATATTTCTTTTCTTTAATTGTATGTTTGTATGTAACATATTCAACACCTAGCTTTACTGGTTTTAAGACTTTTTTATCTGTTGATTTTGGATCTGCTTTAGAATATGCACCTTTATTTTGAACAACAGCTTGTAAGAGTTCTTTCAATATCACAATGCTAACTTTCATATCATTTCCACTTTGAAATACTAATCCTGAATAACTTTCTCCATCCTTTTTGCCAATTTCTAATAAATAGTAATGCTTGCCCTTTACTATAATATGTATAAGTAAATATGCTCTAAAACCATGATTTTTATGTCCACCTTTTTCTTTATCTCTTACTTTTAACCTATACCATGAATCATTTTTTTTAGGCACTAATGTCTCATAAAAAGAGGTTTTAGACTCTGTAAAACTTGTTTTATCCTCAAATTCTTTATCCACAAAGTAATAGTTGAAATCTTTATATTTTTTTTGTAATCTTTCAAGTGCCTCTATAACACTTTCAAATAAAGCTTGTGTTTCAGGTGAAAAGTTTTTTTCTTCAACATAAAATTTTTTTACATCTTTAGTATCATTTGAACTATCTTCAGCACTTGATAAGTCCTGAGGAACATTATCTGAAGGTTCATCATTGATTTCACTTGAGTTATCTCCAGTTTTATCAAATTCGAAAGAAGGTTTTGCTTTTTTCTTTCCCTTCCTCTCATCCAATGTACCTTTTGTTATCTCATAATGTTTATTATTAACTATATGAGATGTTTTAGGTTCCTCACCAATAACACCAACCTCACTATAAACTCTTTGCTTAAATACTCTTTTAGTAGGTTCCTCATTGCTATCAAGATTTAAATCTTCACTATTTATTCCTGGTACTTCTTCTGGTGTTAATGGATTAGATACATCGACTGTTTCCGCATCAGGAGATATTTCTTCTTCATCATTATTAATATCTTCATTTTCTCTACCTGATTCTTTTAAATGGTCTTCTAAAATATTAACACTTATATTGTCATATTTAACACTGACATCAAAATCCTTCGGTAAGCTTCTATTATTTATTCTTAAAACTAAAAATACATTTTCATTTAACCATAAACCATCTGACTCAATTAAAAGTGTGTTTGGATGATAAGGTAATACTTCAGGATACCTAACAGGTGCTTTATCAATAATATCACCTTCATCAAACTCTAAACTACTCCACAATTTACTTACTCTTTGTCGAGAAATACTATTTAATTTCATATAAGCAATAAACCGTAAGTTTCTATCTCCAAAAAGCCCTTTTGAGGATTCATTTAAACTAAGTACATAATCACCACCATCAATTAAACATTCACTAGGTTTTAAATATTTATCAAGTGCTGTATCAACATCAAATTTTAATAACATTTCCTTAATAGTCTTACTTTCAGGCGTATATGTAGAGACAAATAGCTCCATACATGGAATAAGAATAGTTTTGTGATTACTATCAATTAATTTTGTATATTTTGTTTTTCGTAGTAGTTTTATTTTATTTATATCTGTTGAATTTGATTCAGGTAAATTGTTTATATATATGTTAGCTAACGATGAATCATTTAACTCGGTGATATTTTGCTCATATGTAATTGTAGTAGGATTATATTGTTGAAAATTAAAACTAAAACGTGTATCAGTTGAATAATTTAAATTTCCGTAATCTTGCCAATAAACATCTTTTACTCTTTTCTTTCTCTTCCAAAGTGTTCCAATTCTCACTGCATCTAACTCATGTAATGCAATATAAGCTAATATATCATCTTCTTTTTTAACAACATATTTGTTATTTATTAAATCAACTTTTCTAAGAATCACTTGAATATTAGGAACTTCAGATTTTAATTTTTGTTTTGCAGCCACACCAAAATTAACTACAACATATACAAAGTCATTGTCAGGTAATCTGGTAATAGTTACATCATCGTTAGTTTTCATAAGAAAATTGTAGCATGATTAAGTGTAGATATTCTTTTTGTTTAATCTAAAATAACAAAATATAGTAAAATAGTTAACTTTCAATATATAAAATCAAGTGTTTATTAGAGTAATTAGATTATTTTTAGAGATAAAAACAATTAAGAATATAAATTATTTAGAGATATAGACTATTTTTTTCGTATTGTTTTTCTTATATTTAAAATTTAAAGGTGTCCAGTTTTTAATTTTTGGTTGAATTACATTCTCACTAAAAAATAAAATCTCTTTTCCTAACCTACTACTATGTGCTGTGTGCATAAATGAATATTCTTTTTTTGAACATCCTGAATATAATTTCTGTATTTCAGGTACATTATCGTATGAAACAATCCATCTAATATTTTTTATCTGCTTTATTTTTTCACTAACTTCTCTATGATTATCCTTCTTATAATGGTTCATATATAAGCTACTACCTTTATCATAATAAGGTGGATCAAAATAAAATATAATATTATTATCTAATGACTCACTTTGAACCTTATCTATTAATTCAATTGCATCTTTCTTATATAAATCAATGTCATTCTTTCTCTTAGCTATTTTTTTGATTCTTCGAATAATTTCTGCCTTATTAAATCGGCAATCTATTAAATAATTACCATTCTGTTCAAGCCCTCCCATGACACCAGCTGTTATTATGCCTGAGCGATTAGTTCTATTTAGAAATAACGTAGAAAAGCCCAAAGTCAATAAGTTTTCATGGTCTTTGTGTACTTGTACCTCTTTTTGTTTTTTCCACTCATCTATTGAAACCTCTGTATTTTCAATAAGTTGGCATAACTCATCTGTTTTATATAATAATGAATACCAAAATGCATAAATTGATCTATCTTTATCATTAATTGTAATTCTATTAACATACCCTTCTAATAATAAAAACAACGCAACTGAAGCACCACCTGAGTATGGTTCAACATAATGGCCATTAATCTTATTATCAATACAAATATTAGCAATAAAAGCAGCTAATTTATTTTTACCGCCTGGATAACGAAGTGGTGAATTAAACATCTACTTCCTTAATATCTAAAAATTCATCAAAAAGTGGAAATAAAAAATCCCAAAATCCATTTATTACATTTCTATTTAAATCATATGTATCATTATTATGGATAAACCCATTTAAAGTATCTAAAGAAAATTGTTGATCAGGATTTAATAATCTTTTTATAATTTGTTTATTTTTATTGCTTGCTGAAAAATGTGTTTCTTCTATGTATTGTAATTTTTTCTTTAAAACAATATTTCTTAAACTATCTTGATATTTTTTTTGAATATCTTCTACAATGTTCTCTCTTGTAATATAGTCAAAAACAGCCAAGTCTAAAAATACTCTTAGTGCTGATGCAATTGTACTTGGATATTTTGAAACTGAAATTGATTTAAACTCATTAAACAACTTTTCCAATCTGTAACTATCCGTATTTAATTTATAAATTGACAATACGAGACGATTTCTATTCGGATTACCTTTCATTGCTTGTATTGTCTTTGAGTTTGTTGTTTCTGAAGAATTATTTTTTAATGTATCTTCTTCTTTCTTTTCTTCTGTATCTTCAACTTCATTATTTCTTATAGCAGCAGATTCATTATTACTATCTTGGTTCCTTATATCATCTGAACTAAAAGTAACTGTAGGTAAACTATTTAATATCTCCTCCAAATTTTCTGTTGTCATACGAGTATTAATTTTATTATCACTCTCATTTACAATGCGTTTAATTAATTCTGAAAATGCATAATAAAAACTTTTTTTATTTGAAATAATATTAACTTCATTACCATCAAATACAAGCCCCCATCTTTTTCTGACCTCCGAAAAATTAAAAAATCTCTCTAAAATAGTGATGGGAAATTTATAAGAATCTGCTTTGTCAAATTCAGACTTATTTAAACAAGATTTAACATTATCAATTTTAATAAAATCTTTTATTTTAAGAATTCTAAAGAAGTTCTCTAAATCACTTTTTGATAATTTTGTAATTGTAGTGATTTTTTCAAAATCTCCATTGTGTTTATTATATAATTCTAGAATCCATCTTTGTTGTTGCACTCTAGACCATCTTTGTTGTAGAGAAGATGCACTGTTCCGTTGATTAATGTACCATTCAGCATCTTCAAAACTTGGAGCAACATAAACATTTACCTTTTCCAATTCCATTAAGTTAATCTTATTAGATGCTTTTCTAATATGTGCTCTTATTCCTTTTGGTGCCTTATTTGGATTTCTTAATAATTTTAACGCTAATATTCGTCTATTACCTTCTGCAACATAATATTTGTGATTCGTAGAGTCTTGCCATACAATAATTGGATCTGCAGGAACAAATCCCTCTTCAACTATAGAATTAATTAAAGAAAAAAAACTCTTCTTATCAGGACCTTCTTGTGTAAAATCTTCTGCAAAGTCACTTAATGTTATATGTTCCTCTTGTGGATTTAACCTAGGGTTTTCTGACCATAATCTTAATTGTTCAACAGATCTTGGAGTTTTTTTTTCTAACCATTCATATTTAGATTGCAAAATTTAATCCTTTCTTAATAGCAATTATACTGCATTAAGCATCGCTTTTAATTTTTTTTACTTCTAGTTTTTTCATTAATGTTTCAATTGAGTAAAATTTAGTTTGTTCATAATTTTTTATTATAAAATCTTGAATATTATTTTGATTCACAATATAATTTGAAAGTTTATTATCTAAATCATCTTTCACTGCATCCAATAATTGCCAAGCACATGGCTCACTAAATTGGAATAACTCTACTAAGTCCGAACAATAATTATTCGTGAAATCTTTAGGAGGTAAAACTAAATTTTGTGTATATAAAATAAAATTATACTTTTTCATCACTTTTGAAATAATTAAAACTCTTATATCAATATAAAATATTAATTATTATGCATAAATTTATAACAACATAATCTACAAATAAAACTCAAAAAAGTACTCAAAAAAAAGAAAATATCATTAAATCAATTTAACATTAAACTACATCTATTTATGTACTCTCTCTGAAAACTTTTTCTTGTTTTTATGCACAGTTTTTTCTTTATAAAAAATGTACACAAATATTAATACTAAAATAGTACTACTTCCCACTATTAATTCGATCATTAATTTCCTTCTCCAATTGATCCAATTGAGCCAATAAAGCTTTCTTATATTCACCCTCTTTTATTATACTTATTTGGTTTTTTTGAAGCTTGATTTCATTCAAGAATTCTTCTAAAAAACCTTTCTCTTTTTTGATATAAAAATAGACCATTTCATTGGCCCAATTAAGTATGTCAATACGAGCTTTAATTTGCTTAGTTGATTCATTTATATTATTGTTAAATCTAAGATGAGTAATTTTTGAATAATTTTCATTACTTAATTGTTCTAAAAAATCGATACTTTTTTTCATTTTAAAATAGTAGTAAAAATTAAGGCAAGTAATTAAAAAAATTGCAATTAGTAATGTTTATTTTATTAGTAGACTTACTTTAAGATAAAAACTTATCTCTTTATAATATAATAGTGACTATTAAAGGAACTCAATGTTTAAAATCTTTTTTCTATCTTTTTTAAGTATCTTTATTCTCAATGCTAACGATACCATCTCTTCATTCTCAAAATCTAAAAAACTATTAAGAGATGTTTATAAAGGTCATCAAGTTACTTTCTATTCTGATTGTAAGTATAACTATAAAGATAAGAATAATATGATTGATAGAAGATCTTGTGGATATACTCCTAGAAATGAATATACCAAATCAGGTAAAGTAAATAAAAGAGCAAGACGAATTGAATGGGAGCATGTTATTCCTGCTGAGAACTTTGGACGACAATTTGTTTGTTGGAGAGAAGGTAATGAAGAGTGTGTTAACTCTAAAGGGAAAGTCTATAAAGGAAGAAAGTGTTGTACTAAAGTAAATAAGCAATATCAATACATGCAAGCTGATTTACATAACCTAGTGCCTGCTATTGGTGAATTAAATGCCGATAGATCAAACTTTAGATATGCCATGATTGAAGGTGAAGAAAGACGTTATGGTCAAAGTATAGATTTTGAAGTAGATTTTAAAGCAAAAAGAGCTGAACCTAAAGAAGATATCAGAGGCAATATTGCAAGAACATACTTCTATTTTGAAGATAGATATGGAATGATAATATCTAAACAACAAAAGCAACTACTTGAAGCTTGGAGTAAACAAGACCCAGTTGATGGATGGGAGATTGAGAGAAATAAAAGGATTGAAAAGATTCAAGGGAATACAAACCCTTTTATCTCAAATTGAACTTATATATTGGGCTGAGGATGAGACGCACCGATGCCCAGTGTTAAAGATGCTGTCAGAGAAATTGTTATGATATTTTTTTTAATCATGATTGCTCCTTTAATTATAGCGAATCGTTTAACAGAAAGATTTGAACCTTCACCTTTTGCTTGTTGACCTAATAAGAGTTTAGCCTCATTGTTGTTTCTGACAAAAGCATCCTCACTCCAATATATAACTAAGTGTCTAATTATATCTAAAAAATAAATCTTGTATAGAATTTTAGTGTCATAATCATTATATTAGTTAAATTGATTTACTCTATAAACTGAAGAACTTTTTCAAATTCTAAACAACTACCTTCTTGACTTAGAACTTTTACGATGTTATGATATTCATCTAAAACTCTATATTGCTTTAATGTAGGTCGACTCGGATTTTTATAGACTTCTATTACATTATTATAAATCAATTTATCTAAAATAACTGTATTACATTTCTTTCGTGTATCATCAATCTTTTTTTCTTTAAATGTGCCACTTTGTTCAAAGTGTCGGAAAATTTTCAATAAATTGTTCTTGATTTGTTTTGTTTTAGTTTCATGTTTGCTTTTTTCACTTTGAATAATCTTTTCAATACCAGATATATCACAGTCTTTAAACAATTTCTCATGAATCTTAGGTAAACTTATTTGTTTTCTTGGTTCAAGATACTTAAATGTTGAATCTTCAAAGCTAGTATTCTCATCGTATTTGCATTCCCAAAAATACTCATAGTTTTCAAACCAAGCATTTTTAATAGTTTTCCCTTCAAAATTAAAAATTGGATAATTATTCTTATCAGCTCCAAAAAGATTTATAAGAGTCAAAAACTCTAAATTCTGACCAAAGATATTAACTAAAAGTTCAGTTTTTGCAACAATATCATTTTTTTGATTTGATTCTCGCAAAGAGACTAATAATAAAATCAAGATTGAAGATATAAGACTTCTTGTTTCTAATAATTCTTCTTTTTTAAGTTCTTCTATTAAGTCTTCTAAAATACTAATTGTAAATAATTGAAACTCATCATCAAACTTTATTCTTCGACTAATATATTCTGTGAAACTATTATCATACTTTATATATTCAATCATGATTTCTTTAAAATCATCCTGCAAGACCATGCTATCACGGATAGTAAAAAACTTACTGATATATAAATTTATAAAAAATTCTCTAAAAAAATCATATCGAAATGTCATTGTTTCATTTTGGTAAGAGATTAAAGGATGACCTTTAAATTTTTTGACTAAAGACTCTGAAAATGTAGTTTGAACATTTGTGAATAATTTTTTTCTAGACTCATGAGAAACTACACCATTAAAATTAATAGCCATATTTATAAAAACTTGTAGTTGTAAATCAATAGATAAGTTTTCTAACTTAGCTATTTCTCTATTACACATTCTCCCTATAAAATAATCATTTGTAATCTCTGTATTTAACAAATCAGTTTCTATATCACCTCTATTAACACTACCAAGCTCTTTCTGCTGTTTTACCATATCCATAATAACATCAAGAATATAGGGTATATAGATATCCTTATCCTCTTCACTAAGAGCAAACTCATCAGCATACTTTAAACATTTCTCAAGTTCTTTAGATGTTTCTGTAAATTGTTTTCTAAAAAATTTCTCAGCTAATTCTCTAGTAAATGCTTCTAACTCTAAAGTATCTATTTTATAGCTTGAAGCAATATTTGAATTCCAAAAATAGTCTCTACAAGTAATAATAATTTTCGTTTTTTCATTACCTAAAGAATAATTATTATATATTGTATTTATAAAGTTTTCGATATCAAATCTACTTACTAATTTAGCAATAACTTCATCTATACCATCAAGTACAATTAATAAGTTACCATTATCTACAGACAACTCTAGTAACTCTTTTCCTAATTTTTTCTCAATATTTTTTTGTTTTGCAAGAGCATCATAAAAATCATAAATATTGTTCACTGTATTTTGTTTTGAAATTTCATCAAGTATTTCTTTTGAGTCAATGAAAAGGATTTTAGAATTCACTTCATTATCACTATTATGAGAAAATAAATCGTCTAAAAAATATTTAACTAAGGTTGTTTTACCTATACCACCATAACCTTTTATTACCATAAGAGGTTTTGAAACCTGATTATACCACTCTGATAAAATTAAAAATGCATTTTTTTCATTTGACTTTGATGTGTAGGGTTCAACAAAATTTTTTATTTGCTCTTGGGCTTTAAACTTTCCATCATGATAGACACTATCCTCAAAATACTTTTTATATAGATGTTCATAAGCAAACTCATCCAAAGAATAAACTTTATCAGCCTTAAATTTTGTCAATATACCATTTATATCTTTTTTTAAACCGTTATCAATTATTATCCATTTTTGAGCATTATCTGCCAATAAGCCTTCTCTCAACAGATAGTTATATGTTTTTTGTTGACTTGTTCTATCATATATGTATATAAAATCAATATTATGAAAAGCAGACTTAACAGGATATAATTCAAAATGTATATTTTCAGACCAAATTTTTTCTTTTATAGGTGTTTCTAATTCATAAATATCATTATTTTGTATAAAGAGATTGATTGTTTTCTCAATACTTCTATCTTTTTTTTCTTCTTTGTTTTTTTTCACTTTATATGCTGTTATAGCATTTTGTAATTTTCCTAAAATTTCTGGTGAAGCATTGGCAACTTGAGGATCATTTATTTTTTTTAATTCTCTAATAAAAACATTGTTTCTTTTTTCTGTTCTATTTTTATCCATCAAGTCCTTGTCTAAAATTAATAAATTTTTTGTTGGTAACAATTCAAAAACTAAAACTTTTTTATTGTCTATAATAAATGTAGATATTGAGAAGTCATTATAAACTATTTCTTCATCACTATCAGTTCTAAAAAAAGAATTTATTTTTTTAACTACCTCATTTTTAAAAAAAACTAAATCTGAATATTTACTATCTTGGAGAAACTTAACATCTATGACTCTGTTTTCAATTTCTTTTTGGTTTTCATCTATTCCAATAATTAAATATTTACTTTCTTCAATGTATTCTTCAGAACAATTTACTAAAGCAGAAAAATCTTTTAAAAATTCTCCCCATTCGTTAGGAGTAGGTTTTTCATTTTCTTTCCAATACCATTGAGACTTATATTCTAAAAAAAGATTTTCTTCTTCACAGATAAGTTTTTTAAGAAATTGTGACATATGTTCTCCAAGTTAATTTATAATTATATTATTATAAAATTACTTAGTAGAGACATTAAAATATATCACTCATAGTATTTTGAGTAAAATGAGTATCAAATAAGGACTCTTTCACATATTTATTGAAATCTATTTTTCAATATCTTTGGAATGACTCCTAGACTAAAGACACCAATTTATTCAATTAACACCTTGGATTGAATAACATTCACATTGTATCTTTTCTCAAATTGGACTTATGAAAAAGACAAAACACCTTTAAGTATTTATTCTTGTATCACTTTTAGTTGTAATGTATTATTTATAATTAGAAATGACACAAGGACAAGGATTTAAAGCACATACAAACAAAAATTTCGTCTCATAATGTATTTTACTGTTCACTCGACTGATCAACAATCGATGATCTTCTAAAGGTTCTCTCATAGCCTCTAAAATGGTTTTACCAAAGTGTGGCAACTCATCAAAAAAGAGTATCCCATTATTGGACAATGCCACTTCACCCATCTTAGCACTTTGTGTTCCACCTCCAAAAATCGAAGCTTTGGTTGCCGTATGATGTGGGGAGCGAAAGACTCTTATGGGATGAAACGATGGTTCAATGGCATCGAGTGAATCCAGTTTCGCTTTTTCCAAAATCTCTTCCAAGCTCATGGGTGGCATAATATACTGCAATCTTTTTGTTATCATCGATTTTCCGCATCCGGGACTTCCTTCAAAAAGAATGTTGTGATTCCCAGCTGCAGCGATCAATGCTGCTCTTTTTGCTGTTTGTTGACCTTTGACCTCTTTAAAATCATACACATATTGGGTGTCATAATAGTAACTTTTTTTGTTTATGGTCATCTTTTTATAAGAAAATTCACTGTTGATCACCCTGCTTTGCTCTTTGGAATCAAATTTAAAAAAATCACACGCTTGGCTTAACGTATCTACTGCATAGATTTCTATATTGGGTATTTTAGAAATTTTCTCTACAGAGGCTTTAGGTATGAGTACTTTTTTAAGTAAGCCTTGTTGAGCCAAGGAAAGAATCAGAACAAAAATTGAGTGCGTGTCTTTGAGTTTCCCATCTAAGCCCACTTCTCCAAAGACATAAAAACCATCCAATGAACACTTCACATCATTGAGTGCGACTAAAAGTGCGATGGGCAAATCAAAGTGTGAACCACTTTTAGATATTTCACTGGGAGATAAATTAATGGTAATTTTTTTAGGAGGAAAAGTAAATTCGTTGGTAAGTAAAGCCGATTTGATTCTGTCTCTGGACTCTTGAATAGAGTTTGTTGCAAGCCCTACAATGGAAAAAGAGGGCAATCCTTTTGTAAACGTGGCTTCCACATCTACACTGGTGGCATCCAGACCTTCGATACAAGCACATTTTAACTGTTTCATCATACAATCTTTAAAAACGGGTTTTAAAGATTATAGATGTTTTTTGGTTAATCCATACTTAGTTTGTCTTTTTTTTGTTACTTTTTCTTCTGTTCGTCTTTGAGTTTTCGTTTCCACTCTTTCTCAAATTTTTTACGTTTGATAATAGAGAGTTTCTCAATAAACAGATGACCTTCAAGGTGTTCCATCTCATGCTGCCAAGCCACAGCTAAGAAATCTTCCGTTTCCATTTTTTTGGGGTTTCCATGTCGGTCAAAATACTCAACAATAATATGTTGTGCACGTTTGACGTCTTCATTAAACCCTGGAACACTTAAACACCCTTCAGTGAATATTTGAACCCCATCTTTGTGAGTAATTTTAGGATTGATGGCTTCAATCAACTCTGCTTTGTCTTGAATATCATCTTCATTGGGAATGTTGATGATTAAAACATTCAGAGGAATTCCCACTTGAATGGCTGCCAGCCCAACACCTGAGTGCTCCATCATGGTCTCATACATATCATCCAAAAGAGTGTGCAGTTCTTCATCAAACTGCACCACCTCTTTTGATTTTTTACGTAAAAGAGGGTTGGGATAAGTAATAACTTCTCGAATCATTATTTATGGTCAACTATTACTTTATCAATTAATCCATATTTTTTAGCTTCATCAGCACTCATGAAGTTATCTCTGTCTGTGTCTCTTTCAACAACTTCAAGTTTTTGTCCTGTTTGCTCTGCAATCATGTGATTCAACATATCTTTCATACGTTGAATCTCTTTTGCTTGAATTTGGATATCAGTTGCTTGCCCTTGTGCTCCACCTAACGGTTGGTGAATCATAATTCGAGAGTGAGGAAGTGAATATCGTTTTCCTTTTGCACCACTGCTTAATAAAAATGCACCCATAGAAGCCGCTTGACCAATACAAATCGTTGACACATCTGGTTTGATGTAGTTCATCGTATCGTAAATAGACATACCACTTGTAATCACTCCCCCTGGAGAGTTGATATAAAGGTAAATATCTTTTTCTGGATCTTCGGCTTCTAAAAATAGAAGTTGTGCAACCACTGTTGAAGCGACGGCATCATTAATTTCACCACTTAACATAATAATTCTGTCTTTTAATAGTCGTGAATAGATATCGTAACTTCGTTCACCTCGACCTGTTTTTTCAACTACGTATGGGATATAACTCATGTTTTATTTTCCTGACTTCTCGTCTAATAATTTAGTAATAACTTTGTCTTCAATCATAGACATTTTAATTGCAGGTAAATATCCAGACTCTTGATATTGTTTCAATGTCTCTTGTGGATTTCTACCTGTTTGCATTGCATCGTAATAGATTACTTGTGTAACCTCTTGATCACTTACTGTTACATTTTCAGCTTTAGATAACTCATCTACAATGAAAGTTGCTTTAACGCTTTTTTCAGCATCACCTTTTAACTCTTCTCTTAACACATCTACTTTAGAAGCATCTTCTTGAAGCTCTTTGATTTCATCTTCAGTCATTGAACGAACTTTTCCGTTTAATGCCATGTTCACTTCTTGGTCAACCACAGTTGCAGGAAGTGCGAAATCTAAAGCCTCAATCAATTTATCTAAATATGCTGGTTTTAACTCTTCTCGGTAGTACGTGCTTGTTTTTTCAGCTTTGATTTGCTCTTTGATTTTTTCTTTTAATGTATCAACTGTAGCGTCTTCTTCACCTGGTAACATCTTTTTAGCAAACTCGTCATCAATAACAGGTTCACCTTTTTGTTGTAATTCATGAAGCTTTACTTTAAATGTTGCTTCTTTACCTGCTAAGTTCTCTGCTTGGTACTCAGTTGGGAAAGTTACTACAACATCTTTTTCCTCTTCATATTTCATACCAATCACTTGGTCTTCAAATCCAGGAATGAATGAACCAGAACCTAATTGAAGTGTATATTTCTCAGCTTTTCCACCTTCAAATGCGACACCGTCAACAAAACCTTCAAAGTCGATTACCGCGTAATCACCCTCTTTTGCTGCTCTTTTTCTTTTTAATTTTTCAATTGGTGCCGATGCTTTACCCATCTCTTCTAGTCGTGCATCTACTTCTTTAGCAGTCACTTTTTTAGTTTTGACTTCTGGAATTAACGCTTTGTAATCACCTAAATCAATTGTTGGTTTACAAGAAACTTTTACTTCAACATCAATTGAACCATCTTCTTTTTTGTCAAACTTAGTGATGTTTGGCTCACCGATTAAATCTTCGTTTGCAATGTTTAACTCTTTTAAAGCTGCGTCAAAAAGACCTCGTAATGCTTCACTTGTTGCATCTTCTTGTAATTTCTCTCCGTATCTTGCTTTAACAACAGCAACAGGAACTTTTCCTTTTCTAAAACCATCAATGTTCAGGTTTCTAGATGCTTGTTTTGCTACTTTGTCAAGATTTTTTTCGATAACATCTTTTGCAATTGTGCTTGTAACAACTGCATTGGCTGCATCAATTTTCTGTGCATTAAATTCCATAGAATTTCACTCCGTTATTATAAATTTTCAGTGATTTTATCTAACTATCACTAAAGTTTTAATAAAATACTTTTTTTACAAGGATTGGTGTTGCAATTTCTATACCCTAATGTACTTTTTATGATGTTAATCCCCACACTGTTACTCATCTTTTTACTCAATACGAAAAAGAGCAGACTGCACAGCTATTTTAAGCCTGAAATTCTTAATGCGTTAAGTGCTCACTCAAAAGGTTTAAATAAAACCACTCGAAACTATCTCTTTTTTATCGCACTGATTTTAATGATTATTGCCCTTGCTCGCCCAGTGATGAATGAAAAAGAGCAAAAAATAGAGCAAGAAACCATTCCTTTGATTGTTGCCATTGATATTTCCAAATCTATGTTGGCACAAGATGTCTTCCCTTCACGTTTACAATTATCCATTAAAAAGCTTGAAACCCTCATTTCTAAAGCCACCAACCACTCTATTGGAGTGGTGCTTTTTGGTCAAAATGCCTTTATACTCTCTCCTGTGACCAATGATTTTAACTCATTAAAACAGATGGTCGAAAAACTGGATTTTCAACAAGAAGCCTCAGCAGGTTCTAACATACAAGCGATGCTTGAAGCAAGCAATGCACTTTTAAAAAACTACCAAAGTAAAAACATCATTCTGCTTTCAGATGGTGGGAATAAAAAGGACTATTCACAAGAGTTAGAATACATCAAAAAGCAGGATATCAAGCTTTATACCATTGCTGTAGCAACCAATGACCCCACACCCATTCCAACTTCAAATGGATACCAAACCAAAGAGGATGGCACCATTGTCTTAATCCAAAGAAACGATGCCATTAAAAATTTGAGTTTACAAAATGGGGCAGGTTTTATACAATTTAGTATCAATGACCAAGACATCCACCAAATCTTAAATGAGATCAACCAACAATCCCAAAAACAAGCACAAAGCACCAAACGTTTTAAAACCTATACAGAGCTTTTTTATTATCCATTGGCTTTTGCTCTGTTGCTTCTGTTTGTTACTTTTTCTTCTCTGCCAAAACTAAAAAGAACCGCTTTGTTTTGTGCCTTTATATTATGTACTTTTCAGCCCCAAAGCCAAGCCTCTCTTTTGGATTTTCAAACACTCAATGACGCCAAAGAGCATTATGAAAATAAAGAGTATAAAGCCTCAAGCAAGCTTTATGAAAAAGTGGTTTCCAATGCACAAGGCTATTACAACTTAGGAAACAGTTACTACAAACAAGGCAAATATGAAAAAGCCATTGAAAACTACAATAAAGTGGTCACTGAAAAAGCAGAGCTTGAAGCACAAAAGTTGCACAATCTGGGAAATGCTTATGCCAAACTTGGACAACTGCAAGAGGCAAAAAAAGTGTATGAAAAAGCTTTAAAGCTCAAAAATGATGAAGAGACTCAACACAATTTAGATGAAGTTTTAAAAGCCCTAAAAGAGCAAGAGCAACAAAACAACCAGCAAAATGAGCAAGAACAAAACCAACAAGATTCAAATAAGAATCAAGAGCAAAAAAAGAAAGAGAGTAAAGAGTCTTCACAAAACAAAAAAAACAACCAAGAAAAGACTCAAGAAAAAAATCAAAACAGCGAACAAAAGCAAGAGGCTCAACAAAAAAACCAAGAGCAGAAAAATGCTCAAGAACAAAAAGAGCAAGCACAACAAGCTTCACAACAACAGATGCAACAAGCTGAAATATCGGATTTGGAAGAGCGAAAATGGCTTAAAAGTTTACAGAACCAAAATCAAAAAACATTATTAAGAAAGTTTGAAAGCAGCAGTGATGATGAAGCATCTTCTGCTTCATCACCTTGGTAACCATTAGTAGTTTTGAGATTTTCTCATCTGTAACAACTCTCGTTGCACAGAGATATTGATATCCTCTCTTGGTTGAAAGTCTAACGAGTAATTTCTTCCTTCATAATCAACAGAGTTTAAGATGGTTTTCATCGCTTCAAGTCGTGCTAAGTGTTTGTTGTCACTTCGTACAATATTCCACGGTGCACTTCGTGAGTTTGTTCGCTTTAACATCTCATATTTTTTCTCTGAGAACTCACCCCACAAATCTTGTGCTTGCATGTCTACTTCAGAGAATTTCCATTGTCGTAAAGGATCATTGATTCGTCGGTCAAATCTTCGTTTTTGTTCTGCTTTAGATACTGAGAAGTACAATTTAATCAAAATCATACCTTGTCGTACCAAGTCTTGTTCAAAATTCACCACATCTTCCATGAAAATTTCGTACTCTTCTTGTGAACAAAATCCAAAGATGGGTTCTACCATCGCTCGGTTATACCAACTTCGGTCAAAAAGAACGATTTCACCCCCAGTTGGAAAGTGCTCAATGTATCGTTGTAAAAACCATTGATTCTTTTGTGTCTCTGTTGGTTTACCAAGTGCAACGACTCGATAATGTTTGTTGTTCATATATCGAGTAATTCGCCGAATGGCACCCCCTTTTCCAGAAGCATCACGCCCCTCGAAAAGAATAATCATTCTTTGATTTTGTTTCTCTAAATGCTCTTGCAGTTTAATCAACTCAATTTGATACTCTTTTAACTCTTCTAAATCATAAATCTTTTGAATACCATCTTTAAGTACATCAATGTTGACATTTTTATACTCATCACCGAGTAAACCTCTTAAAAATTGGTTTTCTTCTTTAAGATCAGCAATACCTTTATCGAGTTTCACTTCATTGTTTTTTGGATTGATGGTGATGTTTTTTGCTTCAATATTATCATCAATTTCAAGTGATGCCTTAAACTTTTGAAGTAAACTAATAGCCGTTTTCTTCGTTAAATTGTCTTTTTGTGTATAGCCTAAAACTTTTACATATCTTTTTTTATTGTGTTGAAATCGTGCAACATATTTTTTCCCAAATGTTGGGTGCGTTGCTTTTGAAATATATAAACCACTATAATCTGTCTTTTTAAAATCACTTAAGTTCATTTAATACCTTTTTTCCTTTCTATTCGCTCTATCTCATCTGTACCACTTAAGACAATACGTTTATCCAATTTGAGTTTCTCCTTAAGAGTCTTATTTGGGTAATCAATCTGTTTTAATATATACTTAATAGAGTTTATTCGTGCCTTCTTTTTGTTATCACTGCGTACAATGGTCCACGGTGCAAATGCCGTATTAGATGCAGAAAGCATCGTATATTTTGCAGCAGAGTATTCATTCCAAAGTTTTTGAGACTTCTCATCTACAGGAGTGAGTTTATACTGTTTTAAAGGGTCTACTTTTCGTTTTTCAAATCGTTTTTTCTGTTCTCTTTTAGAAACGGAGAAGTAGAATTTTATCAGAATAATACCAGAATTGACCAACATTTTTTCAAACTCCGGTACCTCATTTAAAAACTCTTCGTGTTCTTCAGGTGTACAAAACCCCATCACAGGCTCAACACCCCCACGGTTATACCAACTTCGGTCAAACAGTACAATCTCACCTGCACTGGGTAAGTGTTTGGTGTAACGTTGGAAATACCATTGTGTTTTTTCAATATCACTTGGTTTTTCCAATGCCACAATACGTGCGCCCCTTGGGTTCAGATGCTCTGTAATACGTTTAATCGTACCACCCTTTCCAGCCGCATCCCGACCTTCAAAAATAATCAACACTTTTAAACCCTGATCTTTCACATGGTTTTGAAGTTTAAGCAGTTCAATTTGCAGTTGAGTCAGCTCTTTTTGATACAGCAGGGTCTCTTTTCGAACCCAAATCTGAATCTTTTTTTCACCATCATCTTTTTCAGCCATGGGTTCACGTTCACGACTTTGATCATTGTAGTTGTGCTTAATATCTTTGGAACTGTCGATGACCTCCATATCAGAGAATTCATCTTTTATAATACTTCTGTCTTGACCCATTCATGTTTCCTTTTACGATAGTCGGCACTTATAGTCATTGTAGCCAAAGTTTTTTACAACTTGGTAACAACCATCCTCTTTTTGAAGCACAATGCTTGGCAAGTTGATACCATTAAACGTCGTGGTTTTAACCATAGTATAATGAATCATATCTTCCAATATGATTTTATCCCCTTCTTGCAGTGGTTTATCAAACGAATAATCACCAATAATATCTCCTGCTAAACAAGTGTTTCCACCCAATCTATACGTATATGCCTTTTCATTAGGTAAGCCTGCACCTCGAATGGCTGCATGATATGGCATAGCCAAAGTATCAGGCATGTGTGCTTCAGCAGAGGTGTCTAAAATCGCCAATGGCATTCCATTATCCACCACATCTAAAACGGTCGCCATTAAAAACCCTGTTTGCCAACCAACGGCTTCACCTGGTTCTAAATAGACCTCTAAGTGTGGATACCTGCTTTTAAATGCTTTTAAAAGTTTAATAAGCCCTTGCACATCATAATCTTCACGTGTGATGTGGTGACCTCCACCAAAATTCATCCACTTCATTTGAGGCAGATATGCTGCAAAGTTTTTCTCAAATGCAGCCAATGCCCCTTCTAAAGCATCCACATTTTGTTCACACAAAGCATGAAAATGCAACCCTTCTATGCCATCAAGCAGTTCAGGTTTAAAGTTGGCTTTTGTAATACCAAGACGTGAAAAAGGAGCACAAGGATTGTATAAATCGACTTCAACACTGGAGTACTCAGGATTAATTCGTAAACCGCATGAGGTTTTCCCCACGGCTTTTTCTTTATATTTTTGAAACTGTGCAAACGAGTTAAAGACCACATGGTTTGAAATCTCTAAAATTGTATCAATCTCATCCTCTTTAAATGCAGGCGAATAGGTGTGCACCTCTTTACCAAACTCCTCTTTTGCAAGCAAGGCTTCATTTAAACCACTGGCACAGCATCCTTGCAAATACTCTTTGCACATATCAAAAGTTGACCAAAGTGCAAACCCTTTAAGTGCAAGTAAGATTTTAACACCTGCTTCCTCTTGTACCTGTTTCAGCAGTTCTAGGTTTTTACGTAACAGTTTCTCTTCACAAACAAAGCTTGGAGAGGGTAAATTTTCTAAATTTTCGATGGTCTAATCCTCTTCATTGTATGGTTCAAAGTCATCTTTTCCAACCCCACAATCAGGACATTCCCAATCATCAGGCAGATCTTCAAATGCAGTTCCTGCTGCAATTCCACTCTCTTCATCGCCCAAAGCTGGGTCATAAATATAATCACATACGGTACAAATATATTTTTGCATAATGGACTCCTTTTGTTGTCTCTTATTATACTATGGGTTTGTTAAAAGTCAAATTGTTGTGATTAAGATTTAAATAATTGTAGGTTTACAGATAATTAAAAAAAGGGGTTTTGTTCATAAAGTTAAAGTACCTCTTCATTAGAATAAGAGTTTTTTTGTTCAAACAAGGCGTGAAAAGTATTAAGCGAGGAAGCTTACATCAAGTAAGTGACCTGCTTAATATCTTTTTGTAAACGCAAGTTTGAGCGAAAAAGAGTTATTCTAGTTCTAGGATTTTCCAAGGTAAGCCTTGCGTCATCAACTCATCCATAAATGGCTTCGCGTCAAACTCTTCAATGTTAAATACACCTGTGTTTTTCCAAACACCTTTGTACAATAACTTTGAACCAATCATAGCAGGTACTCCCGTCGTATAACTCACCGCTTGGGCTCCCGTCTCTTTGTAACACTCTTGGTGGTCACACACATTATAGATGTAAATTTTCTTTTTCTTTCCATCTTTTAAACCTTCAATGATACACCCAATGTTTGTTTTACCCACAGTTCGTGGTCCTAAACTTGCTGGATCGGGTAAAAGTGTCGTTAAAAACTCAATAGGGATGATCTCAACACCTTTGTGCATGACTGACTCAATTCCTAACATACCTACATTTTGTAAGCAGTTCATGTGCGCAATATATGAATCACCAAATGTCATAAAAAATCGAATTCTTTTCAGACCTTTGATATTTTTACTTAATGACTCTAACTCTTCATGGTAAAGTAAGTATGATGGTTTCACCCCTACTTCTGGATAATCATGCTCTACTCTGATTTCAAGTGGTTTGGTCTCAATCCATTTTCCCTCTTCCCAGTATCGACCATTGGCACTCACTTCTCGTAAGTTGATCTCTGGGTTAAAGTTGGTTGCAAAAGGATACCCGTGGTCACCTGCATTACAATCCATGATATCGATGAAATGAATCTCATCAAAGAGATTTTGTTGCGCATATGCACAAAAAACACCCGTAACTCCTGGGTCAAAACCACTTCCTAAAAGTGCCATTACATTGGCATCTTTAAATTGCTCATTCTTTGCCCATTGCTCTTTGTACTCAAATTTTGCTTCATCTGGGTGCTCATAGTTTGCAGTATCCACATAATCAACACCACATTGCGTACACGCGTCCATAATTGTTAAATCTTGATAGGGCAACGCCACATTTAAAACCAGCTTTGGATTAACTTTTTTAATCAGTGCCACCAATTCAGGTACATTATCAGCATCAACGGAAGCTGTATCAATATCTACACCTTGATTTTTCTTAATATCTTCAGCAATCGCATCACATTTCGACACGGTTCTTGAAGCTAAAGTAATCTTTTCAAATGTATCGATATTCATAGCACACTTCACTGTGGCAACACGACTTACTCCACCTGCACCGATAATTAAAATACCTTTTTTCATCTCATTCCTTCATTGAAAATTGTTTGTTAAAATAAGCCGTATTATAACTTATTTTAGCTATAATGTACGTCTACTTTTTGTTAATGGGAGTGATTTGGCTTCGATTAGAGCAGAGAGGATCAGTTGCATGTAGGTCTGAACCGCCTTAATAAGTTCAAATTTTTTAGACGCAAACAATACAAATTACGCTCCAGCTTACGCTAAAGTAGCATAAGTTAAACAATTCAGGACTCCCCTGTACAGGGTTGAGGCCTCGGAGGTTCACTCTGTAGATTCTATCTATGCAGGTTATAGTGGATTCACCCAGATAGATTATCTTTTGGGTATTGATTGCACCTATTAGAGAAATTTCAAATCTTAGCTTCGCAATTGCCTTGCGGGTTGAGCTGTTGTGAAGTGAAATTTTTCAACCCCTCTAAACATGTAGACGCTGGTAGTATCTGTTTTAAGACACGGGTTCGACCCCCGTCACTTCCACCATTAACTTACTGCAAGGTAAAATTACTATAGACAGTGAGAGTTATAACCCTCATCCTATTTTTAAATTTGACGCTCTATACCATGATGAATTTAAATAAGTAAAAATATTATATAAGTTGCTTATAACTTTGAGTATGTAAAAATGACTTTTATGTGATTCTTTTTTCTGTATTTAAAGGTTTAATTATGACAATCATCTCACCCCAAAGTTGGTCAAGAGTCTACTCAGTTGGTCACAAAAAAATTGACAATGAACACAAAATCATATTTTTGTTATGTGATAAACTGATTTATCACGCAGAAGATATGAACACCATCAAAGAGGTACTCAAAGAGATTATTGACTACACTAAAACGCATTTTAAACATGAAGAAAAGTATATGGTCGAGATTGCGTACCCTGAATTTTTGACACACCAAAAAGAGCATAAAAAACTGGTTCGTTTTTTAGCTAATTTTATTGAGAATATTGGACATTATTCAAGATTTGAGATCAAAGAAGCGCTTTTAGATTTTATCCAAAGCTATTTTGTGGGACATATTTTAGAACACGACAAAAAATTCTTTCATTTCAGACGTCCCATTCATGATCTCAAAAAAATATTTATGTGGCAAGATGTTTATAGAGTAGGTCATGAAAAAATCGATTATGAACATCAAAAACTTTTTGAAATCGCTTTTAAAGCTCTGGACATCTCTATTCAAGATAAACACAATTCAAAATTTAAAGCAACCATTGTTGATTTGTATGATTACATGAAATATCATTTTGAAAATGAAGAGGAGTATATGCAGAGCATCCGTTATAAATACCTGACTTACCATCGTAAACTGCATTTAAATATCATTCAAGAGATGAACAACTTCATACGACTTGTGCCCACTTTACCCAAAGAAAAAGTGGACAGAAAACTCATAGAGTATATGGACATATGGTTGGTCAATCATATTGTGTTTGAAGATAAACGTTTAATCAAAAAAGATTAGCTGTTCACCTCTATTTATTTCGCCCACTCTTTTGGGCTTCCTTATCTTCAGCTGTTTGGGCAACCTCTGTCTCATCTTTTTTCTCTTCTTCTTTGCTTTTGAGCAGTTTATCTAAACGCGTTTGCGCTTCAATATGACCTTGTTTGGCGGCTTTTTCATACCACTGTACTGCTTTTTCATAATCAAAAGGGACAGCTTGTCCAAACTCATACATGTATCCAATAGAGAATTGCGATGTTTTTTCACCTTGCAGTGCCGCTTTTTCATACCATGTAAAAGCTTTTTCGTAGTCCTGAACCACCCCTTTACCGGCATAATACATATAACCCAAATTGGCTTGTGCTGCTGCACTGTTTTGCAGTGCTGCTTTTTCATACCAACTTAAGGCTTTGGCATAATCAATGCTCACACCCAAACCATCATAATACATATACGCCAAATTCAGTTGTGCTTTTAAATTCTCTTTTTGTGCGGCTTGTTCATACCAACTCATGGCTTGAAGATAATCTTGTTTGACCCCTAAACCGTCATAATAGAGATTTCCAATATTAAACTGAGCAATATCATTGCCTTGCAGTGCCGCTTTTTTATACCAAAAATAGGCCTTTTCATAATCTTTTTGCACACCCAAGCCATTGAAATATAAATAACCCACATTCACTTGTGCATTCACGTCATTTTGTGAAGCGGCTTTTTCATACCATGTAAAAGCTTTATTGTAATCTTGGTCAATGAATTTGCCATAAAAATAGATTTCACCCAGTCGATATTGCGCTTTAATATTACCTTGATTGGCCGCTTTTTCATACCACATCACGGCGTTTGGAACATTGACAATGGTATCGTACCCTTTAAGATAAATCTCACCTAAATAAAATTGTGCGTTATCTACGCCTTGACGTGCGGCTTCTTTAAACCATTTATAGGCTTTAGCATAATCTTTTTCTACACCTAAACCTTCAAAGTAAAGTTGCGCCAGATTGTTTTGAGCAACGGCTTTTCCAGCTTTGGCTGCTTTTTCATACCAAGTCAATGCTTGTGCATAATCTTGTTTCACACCCTCACCCATCGCATACATGATGGCTAAATTTTGCTGTGCTGTTGCATTCTCTTTTTGGGCGGCTTTTTCATACCAAAAAAAGGCTTTAGTAGCGTCTTTCTGAGTCCCTTTTCCTACATCATACATATACGCCGTATTGACTTGTGCATTGACATCTTTTTGTTTGGCAGCCTCTTCATACCAGTGAAGTGCCTCTTTATAGTTTTGCTCAATGCCCAAACCATTAAAATAGAGATTGGCTAAGTTATATTTTGCAGAAGGCAAGTTTTGTTTGGCCGCTTTTTCGTACCAATTAAACGCCAAGGCATAATCAGGTTGGATGCCCAAACCATTTTCAAGCATGTACCCCGATGCCAGTTGTGCATACGCATGCCCCTGTAGTGCCGCTTTTTTATACCAATAATACGCTTTGCTCTCCTCTTTTTTTACCCCCAAACCATTCTCATACATCACACCAAGTGCATATTGTGCCTCTTTTTTTCCTTGTTGTGCTGATTTTTCATACCATTGAAAAGCTAAAGCAGTATCAGCAGGTACCCCTAAACCTTTTTCATAGAGTTGTCCCAGTTGAAACTGTGCATACGCATCACCCCAAAGTGCGGCTTTTTCAAACCAATAAAACGCCTCTTTATAATCTTGTGTGGTTCCAATGGCATTTTTATACATGTGCCCCAAATTGAGTTGTGCCGTAGGATTACCTTGTGAAGCAGCATTTTCATACCAATAAAGCGCCTCTTTATAATCTTGTTTGATCCCTTGTCCCAAAAAGTACATGGTGGCTAAGTGCGTTTGAGCGTACGGTTCTCCCTCTTTGGCTGCTTTTTTAAACCAATAAGCAGCTTCAATGTAGTTTTTATCTTCATATGCATACTTCCCTTGATTAAAATCATCAATGGGGTCTGCAAATGCTAATGTACCCAACAGAATAAAAGTCGAAAGGATAACTCGTTTCATTGCCATACCTTTTATGAATATTAATAATTGTTCCTATAACTTTATTATAAATTTACTTTGATGTCTTTAAAAGTTACAATTTTTTTATATTCTTTGCTATGTGATTGCTATAAATTTGTACTATATTTTCACCCATAATGCTTCCTTAAGCAAATAGTATCTAAAATAACTCACCATAACAAAAGGATAAAAATGGAAAATATGGATAAAATCATTGTACTTGTTATCACGTTTACAGCAGCCTTTGCAACGTGGAAAATGGTCTTTGATTTCTATAAAATTCGATTTCATAAAATATTTGCACACATTATTGCTATCATAACGGCTTCATTTATGTTTATCTCTACCATGATACTCTTTGCTCCATCCAACTATCAAAGAGGAGTTACGCCTGAAGTAGAAATCAGCTTTATGGCCATTATCAGTGTGATTGTGATGGTAGGAGTTCTCTATGTGTTTTTTAAATACATTCCTTCTAAAAAAGAAAAATAGTGTTTATTATTGATTTTAAAAAACCCTCTCTTTTGATTTTTTATATCATTGTGATTCTCACAGGCATTTATCTCAACTCACAAGGCATTGCCAGTGTTGAAAAAACAGTAGGTATAGGGATTTTTGTATCGATTTTATATTTTGTCATTCGAAGTATTATTAAGTGTGATTGCCACAATCGACAATCACAAGAACCTGAATCTAAAAAAGATTCAGATTAAAACTCTTCCCACACAGCATCATCATGTGTGCTGTGCACTTTTTTAGGTTCCTCTTTCTTCTTAGGCTCCTGTGTTTTCACTTCCTTTTTAGGACTCTCTTTTTTTAACTCTTTCTGAGGTTCCTCTTTTTGTGCTTTTTTAACTGTTTGTATCTTAGCACTCTCTTTTCCTAAGAACTCTTTACTGTTTGCATCATTGACAATCTCTTTAGCAATGGTATCTGTTTGGACAGCAATATCATGCGTTTGACTTGCGATTGATGCATTTTGTTGAGTTTGTTGATCCAGTTGTGTCACGGCATCATTGATTTGTGTAATCCCTGCTTCTTGCTCTTTACTGGCATTGGCAATCTCTTCAATCATGTGTGTGGATTTACTGATATTATCCAACAACCCTTTATACCCTTCAATCATATCTGCACTGATGGTCTTACCATGTC
>NZ_PDKN01000008.1 GCF_004116335.1 Candidatus Marinarcus aquaticus | reverse complement strand
ATTTGTGTGATGTGAATGAGCAAGGTGAAGTGGTTGTTGATTTACGAATGAAGACATCTGTACCTGGGTTATATGCTGCTGGGGATGTGAGAATTGAAGCTGCGAAACAAGTGGTATGTGCTGCTGCGGATGGGGCTACTGCTGCGGTGGATATTATTGAGTATTTGGCTTAATTTTTTTTTATGTTCTTCTTCAGAGTAAAAGGCTTTTAGCCTTTACTCCTCTTTATTTTATTCGCTGACTATCTGTTTTTGAACATCTTGAATTAATTGTTCAGTTAAAATCGTATTAAAATGTTCAAATGTTTTTTGATAGTTCACTTCAAAATTTTGCCACATCATCTCATTGAATGAAATATCCGCATCAATGTCTTCAAGCTTTTGCTGCATATAATAGTGTTTGCCCACCATCTCTTCATCTTTTTCTAAAAAGTCTTCTAAAGCGTGTTGAGAAGCTTTTTTTCGTATATAATAATCTAACTTTTGATCAAAATTTTCTTCATAAAAATGCTCATCAATCACTTCATAAATTTTAAAAAGTGCTTGCATGGCACTGATTTCAAGTTTAAGTTCACTCAATTTTTTCACGGTATCATTGACATCTAAAAACGTTTCAAAAGTATAATTTCCTAAACAGACGTGATAATATAACTCATACTTCGTTACCATATCTACAATTGAGTTTCGTGTAAAGTGTTGTTGAATAGTTTCATTCAATGTATTATTATAGTAGTTAATCGCAGATTTATCATTATTATAGTTGTTTGTTGTTGTTTTAAAATCTTTCATAACCTTTTCCTTTTTAATGATATATCACAATTATACTTGATAATTTAGCACTTGTCAATATCGAGTGCTAAAATTAAAAAATATTTTAGTCGTATAGACTTATATTTTGTTACATTATATTACTCATTTTTTCATCATATAAAATATATTATAAAATTATAAAAAAAACACAAATTTAGATTAAGTAAAGGTATACTATATTGTTATTTATTATGGCATATGAGACAAATTGTTCATCAAAGAAGAAGGGGAGAGAATGAAAAATAAAAAAAAATACCTCAACACACTGATTGCGCCAACAGTGTTATTCACAACGGCACTTCATGCAGATTCGCTTAATGAAGCAATTACAAACGGAAAAATTTCAGGAGATGTTTCTATACGATATGAGAGTCGACATTTTGATCATGAAATAGGCACATACTATCAAAATACAGCCTATGTCGTACCCTCTGTTGGTATCAATTATGATACCGCATCATACAATGGCTTCAGTGTCAGTGCTGGCTTCAGAGCCTATACGGCATTGTGGGAAGATGATAAAGACGCCATAACAACTTATGGAAAAGGAGATGCGGAAGATAGAATTGGCGAAACCAATGGAAATGACAAACTTGCTAAACTCTATTTACAGTACCAAAACAGTGGTTTTAATATTCAAATTGGACGAAAAGATATTGCTTGGGGAACAAAAGATTGGTTAAGTAAAATCAATGACGGTATCTTTACGACATATGAGTTAGACAACTTCACACTAGAAGCACTCTATACACAAAGAAGAGGTCGAGTCTATGTGCATGAACTCTTTCCAATGGCAGAGATAAACAATGGGGATGGAATGTACCATGCAGCAGCAACGTATGCCATTAACAATAATTACAAAATCAAAGCTTATGGCATAGAAGCAGAACATTCGCATACAACCTATGGAGGCAAACTCTTTACACATCATACGTTTGATAATGCATTAACCATCAATTCAATGTGGCATTATATGAACACATCAGAAGATCTACTTGACGATGACACAGATTTAGTCGAAATAACCCTAGGGGGAAGCTATGAAGGCTACAGTTTAACCTATGGGTTTGTAAAAAATGATACAAATAATGGTTTTGGAAGTGCCGATGATTATGGTGAAATCATTGTTCCATTTGAAGAGGGAGATGTGATGTACGAAGCCGATGCAACCACACACTATCTTATGTTGAGTAAAAATGTTTATGATGTATCATTAACCGCTTTGTATGGAATAACTGAGTATGGAACACAAAACTATAAAAGCTCAGAATTTAATCTTTGGGCAAGTTATAATTTTACAGATAATATCTCTTTGAGTATAGCATATGCAGTCACAAACGAAGATTCGAATGATGTAAACTACTCTGATATGCAACAACTTGGAGCAACATTGGCGTATTCATTTTAAAACACCTGTAGTATGAAAAAAATAAAAAAACTCTGTAATGTCAAAAAAGATGACTTCAAACTCTATGAAAATGAGATTCTTAGCATTGTTAAAAACCCTCTTTTCATCTGTAAAAAGTGTTTGCGTGTAGCCAATGAGAGCAAACACCTTTGTAAAGCAAAAGAGATAAAAAAGTAGTTTTAAACGGCTTGAGATAACTTTTGAGCTAAATTAAGCAGTTCCTCTTTTTCATTTAAGCCTTCAATAAATCGTAATGGGATATTTTCAATACCCACTTGTGCACCTACCAAAGCGCCTGTTAACATAGACCGCGCTTGATTTTGCCCTCCTCCATTGAGTGCATGTAAAATCGCCAACTCAAAATCATCTTTAAATCTTGCTGCTAAATAGTAACTTGCAGGCAAGATGTGGTAAATCGCACAAGGCATACCGTACACCAACGACACTTTCCATGCAGGTTCAATTTTAATATTCTCATCTTCTGCAACTTGTGCCATATACGAAGGCGAAAGCAGTGCATCAGGGGAAGCAAACAGACCCACATTGGAAGGATCTTTACTGTCTGGTTTGGGTGGTTGAAAATTATCCGAGGTCACAGCATGAAACGGCAGCTCTTTGTTTTTAACCAAGCTCATCAGTTTCAAAGAGATATCTTTATCCAGCTTCTCACCTTGAACCAATTGCGCTAAAACAGCCCCATATGCGACGGTCATTGAAGCCACTATATCATCTATTTGCGTTAAAAAAGTATTTTGGGCAATGGCATGTGCCAACATCTTGGGATGTAAAGCATAACGCACGGCAATAGCCAGTGTTCGCTCAATGGCTTCAGTGGTATCTGCCCTGCTTCCAACCTCATCCCATGAACGTTTTTGCTTAACCCTTTGTCGATAGACTTCTCGAATGGATTGAGAGGTATAACCCCCTGGGCCATGTGTGGGAATGCCATCAATTTTTGTAAAGAGTTCTTCATCGATTTTTTTACAAAAATGCTCTTGGTCATAGCCCTTTGCTTCTAATAAAGACTCAATGGTGAGTTTGAGTATATAACCTGCTTGAGACAAATCACCCGCTTTTTGATGCTCATGATAACGCCCTTTTTTAGGATCAGTATAATCGTCAATCCACTCTCCATAATCTTTGTACTGTTCTTGTAAATCATAATACCAATGGGGACCTAAGGCAATGGTATCGCCAATAAAAGCCCCCATAATAGCACCTTGTGCCCTGCTTTGTATAGTGGTCATTATTTTCCTTTTATTTATTTGGATCTTGACGATAAAGCGTACACCAACCTTCTGGACTGATATTGCCTTCAACAATTTTACAGGTATTGCTATCAGGTTCAAAAAACATACACTCTTTACAGGTCTCGCCATTCTTTGGAGTATCTTGGTATTTAAACTGTGTTTTTGAACCTTTGGCATGGGCTTTGGGTGCAACAAATGTAACCAACCCTAAAAAGGCCATCGTTTTAAAAAAACCTCGTCGTGTTTGAGACGTCTTGAAACTATTCATATGCTCTTGAGATTCATGTATCATGATATATCCTTTCATCGTTTTACATTAACTCTGTTGATTATACTGACAGCTTACTCACAACACTTATAGTTACAAATTCGTGCTTAATTGACAATTACACATCAAAGTTAACTTGTAAGTTAAGTTACATTGGCTTGACATGCTCTTTTTGCGCATGCAAACCATGATGATATAAGTTCAAATTGGATAAAATACAGCTCTTAATATTAGTTTCACAATCAAAGGTTTAATAATAATGAGTGAGCATAAAGATTTTTTACGTCTGAAAGTTGAAGAGGACTTAAAACAAGGCAAATATAAAGAGGTCGTGACACGATTTCCACCTGAGCCAAATGGGTTCCCACACATCGGACACGCTAAATCTATCTGTATCAATTTTGGTATTGCAAAAGATTACTTAGGTCACTGTAACTTACGTATGGATGACACCAATCCAACCACTGAAGACACACGTTACGTTGAAGCACTCAAAGATGCCGTTAAATGGCTCGGATTTGACTGGGGAGAGCAGGTCTATTTTACCTCAGATTACTTTCCTAAAATCTACGAATACGCCGTACAACTTGTAAAAATGGGCAAAGCGTATGTTGATAGCTTAGATGAAGAACAAATAAGAGAGTACAGAGGAACCGTCACCCAACCCGGACGAAGAAGTGAATACGCCAATCGAAGTGTTGAAGAGAACTTAAATCTTTTAGAGCGCATGAGACAAGGAGAGTTCAAAGAGGGAGAGCATGTCTTAAGAGCCAAAATTGATATGAGTGCGGCCAATATGAAAATGCGTGACCCACTTCTGTATCGTATTCGACATGCCCACCATTTTAGAACCGAAAATGAGTGGTGCATCTATCCTATGTATGACTTTGCACACTGTCTGTCTGACTATATAGAAGGTGTAAGTCACTCAATTTGTACGTTAGAATTTGAAAACAACCGAGACATTTATGACTGGGTTTTAGACACACTTAAACTTGAACCGCCAAGACCTTATCAACATGAGTTTGCCCGACTGGGTATCAACTACACGGTGATGAGTAAACGAAAACTTTTAGAGTTGGTGAACGGTGGATATGTCAGCGGTTGGGACGACCCACGTATGCCAACGATTGCTGGATACAAACGACGAGGATACACGCCTGAGTCTATTTTAAACTTCTGTGACCAAATTGGGATTGCAAAAGCCAACTCGATGGTTGATGTATCGCAACTGGAGTTTTGTATTCGAGATGACTTGAACCAAAAAGTTCCAAGAGTGATGTGTGTGCTTGACCCCATTAAAGTTACGATTGAAAACTATGAAGGAAGTGAAGAGATTGATGCATCATACTACCCTCATGATGTACCCAAAGAGGGTTCAAGAAAAGTGCCATTTTCTAAAGAGCTTTATATTGAACGAGAAGACTTTATGGAAAACCCAGTTAAAGGGTACAACCGTCTGACACCTGACCAACCCGTGCGGTTACGTCATGCGTATATTATTACATGTAAAGAAGTGATTAAAGATGCCAATGGAGAGGTACTTGAAATCAAAGCAACCTACCATCCCAACTCTAAAAGTGGTCAAGACAAAAGTGGTATCAAAGTAAAAAGTGCCATTCAATGGGTCGATGCAAAAACGGCACGAAAAATCGAAGTGAGACTTTATGACCGGTTGTATAAAAATGAAGCGCCTGAAAGTGTAGAAGACTTAAATCCACACTCGCTTCATATTATTAAAAATGCATTGATTGAACCAGCAGTGATTACGGATAAAGTGGATGAACGATTCCAATTTGAACGACAAGGATACTTCTATAAAGACCCCGTTGATTACAAAGATGAAGCGCCTGTGTTTAATAAAATTGTGGGACTGAAAGACTCATGGGCTAAAAAAACAAAAGTGGATGAGAGCGCAGCAAAACCAACACCAAAACCTGAGGTGAAAAAAGAAGTGATTCATGGAGAAGCACAAGCCATGAATGAATCTCAACAAGCTTTTTTTGACAAATACACCAATGAACTCAAACTCAATGATGAAGTGGCGAATATCTTAGCACGAGATGAAAAGCTCTCTTCTTTTTATAATGAGACGTTGGATTATTTGAGTAGATTACATTTTCTTAATCAATTATCATTCAATCTAGAAAATTGTAATATTTTAGCTGCAAATATTGTAGCCAATGAAGTGGCAAAGGAGCTTAAAGAGAAGAGTGTAGAAGAGCTGAAATTCACAACCTCTCATATTGCACAACTTGTAAAAATGGTAGAAGAGGAAACCATTTCAAGCAAAATAGCCAAAGAGGTATTTGAGCAGATGACACAAAATGGCGAGAGCCCAACACACATCGTTGAAGCCAAAGGTTTAGTACAAATCAGTGATCCCGCAGTGATTTTACCTATCATTGATGACATCATTGCTAAAAACCCTGACAATGTAAAGAAGTTTAAAGCAGGAAACAGCAAACTGCTTGGTTTCTTTGTAGGACAAGTACTTAAAACCACGGGTGGAAAAGCCAACCCTAAAGTGGTCAATGAGTTAGTGGCTCAACAACTCAACGCTTAACAAACAAGGTCAGCAAAACTGACCTTGTAACGACTACAAAATCTCTTCGATTTTCTCTTTTATCGTCTGTAAAGATGCATTCAGTTTTTCATGTTTGTGTGCTGTAATAAACTCTTCTAAGCCCTCTTTTTGTATGGGTATGGCTTTTGAATACTTTACAATGTCTTCATCTAATGGCATGCCACCCATTTTGGTCTGCATCAAATCAATATAAAATGTATCCTCATGAATCCAAAAATGCACATAGTTATGATACACCGAAGCTTTTAAAGTCAACGGGCTTAAGCTAATGGTTTCATTTCTAAATGAGGTGTAGTCCATCTTTCCTTGTTTAAAAAGAAAGGTAAAGAGTCTGTAAGGGAAAAGATTAGGAGTATTGTTCTCTTGCGTTATTTGAGCACCCTCTTGTTTAATAAAAAGGTCTTCAATAACCTTGATAAAATAGTTCGGATGAATACTTCCTATACCTTTTAATACTTCAGTGTTGATATATTCATATATCCAAGGGGCATTTTGTTTGACATACGCTTTTAATGACATCACTCTTCCTAAAATCATAAATATTTGATGGTAGTGTATTGAGACTTATAGGAATATAATTAAAAGAAAAATACAAAAGAATTTATAAGGACAGTTTCTCTACCACACAAAAATAAACTAGATATTCACTTCTTTCACTTTGTTTGAAATTGAAAAAGACAAACTGTCTGTCTTTGGATTGGCTACAACTATTAAAACATTTTTCATAAAATTCCTTCATATTATTATGAAGAATAGTAGCAAATATCACATTATAATTATATTTGTATCAAGAATAAACATATACTTAATTTGAACTAGAATTAAAATCTATTGAGCAGGATATACAATTTATCTAATCTAAAAGCCATTTATTTCATTACAAACTGTACTTAAGCCTGGAAACATTGTATGCTCATTAAAACTTAACTTTGACAACTCTTTTTTGATTTGATTAATTGATGAAGGAGGGATACTAAGTGAATAAATACTTCTGTCTTTTGACAATGTAACATCTTCAATATTTTCTGGTTCTACCGTAAACAAAGCATGTTGAGCAATAATTCTTTTGTCAATAAAACTTGGTTCATAAATAACCCTATCTTTCACAAAAAAAGGACTTTCTAATTTAGTTATTTCAATCGGTTGATTTCCATGATTATATATTAAAACTATTGCATCAAATTTTTCTTGACTTTGATAAACAGCGAAAAATAATGCAACAAGAGGATTTGTTGTCCAATCAAGAAGTCTTGTAGCTAAACCATGATGTTGAGCCAGTGCAAGCCATTCCCAATCATTATTTGGCTTAGTTTCTAAATAAGGATATGCTTTTCTTTTAAATTCTTTTAATAACCATTTCTCATAATCACTCATTGATGAAAAATCAAGTGGCATACTATTTCTAAATAGTTTAGGCTTTAATTCCCATGATGCACTATTTTGTCCACGATAAAGTAGATATCCATTTTCGTATTTATCAAGTTTTTCTAAGTAGTCTGATACAGAGTATACTAAGCTGGGATTATTATCATAATATATATCACCTATTGAAGCAATTGAATAGCTCTTATTATCAATAAAAATTGTTTCCCTTCCTTCTACCCACTCACTACACAAATTAAAATATTCCCATATTTCATCATTTTCATGAACATAATTTGGCCAAGGTAAAAAACCCTTATTCTTTTTTTTTATTTTATGAACAATATCATCTGGAATTCTTTTTATACGTTCTGCACAAACATCACCATAATCAAACCCCGAACTATTTTGTTCAAGCGCTACGGCACTTTGAGAATTTCTTGCAACTACAAAACAATTTTCATCAGGAGAAGTATCAATTGTCACCCAATATAAACCCCATGAAGCCACAATATATCCTTTTATTTTTTATTTAGTATACACAACTTATACTAAATCTTAGTAATCAAATCAATGAATGAAATTTTTGAATAGTTCAATGAAAATTGAAAAAATATTGTGGGAGTTATCGTCTGATAATGACTATGATATTTTTTTGATTTGAAGAAGAAATCTTTAAAAAGGTCGTTTAGTGATTTGATTTATTCACTCCGTGAATAAATGGCTCCGGCACCTGGATTCGAACCAGGGACCAAATGATTAACAGTCATCTACTCTACCACTGAGCTATGCCGGAATGTGTGATTATAAAAATGTAAGTTTAAAAAGACAGTGTATGGCTCCGGCACCTGGATTCGAACCAGGGACCAAATGATTAACAGTCATCTACTCTACCACTGAGCTATGCCGGAATCTACATCTCTTTTTAAGAGGTTGGAATTATAGTCAATTTTACCCTATTTGTCAAGACAATATGGGGCAATCATCCTAAAAATTTATAAAATTTCACCCCACTACTGTCTACGACTGAAATTTTACTATCTTTTACTAAGGTTTCAAGTCTTTTTCGACTTGGCTCATCAAACAAATTCTCTATATCTTCAAAGGTTAAAGGACGACGTTCAAGCAGTCTTAATATCTCTTCATTACTGAAACTGTTGGTCTGTTTGGGACGATTTTTATATGCAATGTTCACATTAATACCTTTAAAACTATTCGCAATAAACTCCAAGGTTTCAAAGCTTACTGGTTGCACTTTATACGCTGGTGGTCGGTCAATCGTTCCAATATCCACACGGTGTGGGTTGATACGTTGTATCGCTTGATACAAGGCTTGAATTTCATCTGCCTTGTCATTTAAATCTTTGACAAAAAGTATCTCTAGAACAAAGAAGTTGGTTGTTGCTTTTTTAAACTCCACCATGGCATCAATGATTTTATTGATTTCAATGCCTTTATGCACTCTATCAAGCTTTTTAAAACATTGTTCACTCACACAATCAAGGGAGAGCTTCACGGTATCAAATTTTAATAGTGCGTCAAAGATTTCAGGCTTGTAAATGGTGCTTCCATTTGAAAGAATCAGAGTCTTCGCTTCACCTTTGATTTGATTAATTTTGACAATGAGTTCATCCAAATGTGGATAAAGAGTGGGCTCCCCATTTGCTGTAACCGTAATCACATCTATCTTAGGATGCTTTTTAATGCTATCAGAAATGGCGTTTATCACTTCTTGGACACTTGGGTAGCTTTGCATGCTGTCAACGGTTTTAGCTGGTTTTAGCTCACAATACAAGCAATCAAAGTTACACTGTTTGCTTGCAGGGGATAAATCAACCCCTAAAGAGATACCAAAACGGCGTGAAGGAATAGGACCAAAAATAATAGAGTTTGAGTAAGACATGACTTTTTCTTTTACAGTTACAGCGGTGAGAGTTCACCGCTTAAATTAAGAGTTATTTCTTAGAAACTCTTTGACACTCAGATACAAAGTGCTTTGCATTTTCAACGGGAACATCCGGTAAGATACCATGCCCTAAGTTAAAGATATGCCCCTCACCTTGCATGATTTTTTGAATACCTTCAACACACTGTGTCGTTCTCTCTTTTGAGTACAATCGGCATGGTTCCATGTTTCCTTGAAGCACATATTTATCCCCAAGTTTCTCTTTTGCCATGGCCATTGGTGTTCCCCAATCCACACCAAATACATCGAAGTTTCCATAAACCAATCCACGTTCTATAAACGCAGCTACCCCTTTAGGGAACATGATAATTGGGATGTCAGGATATTTTGACTTAATAAATTCAGCAATTTCAACCATGTATGACCATGAGAACTCATCGTACATTGATGGCTCAATCGCTGCTGCCCATGAATCAAAGATTTGAACCACATCTGCACCCGCTTCAATTTGTTTAATCATGTAGTATTTAACCACTTCAGTTACTTTTCTAAGGATATTATGAAGAAGTTCTGGATTGGAGTACATCATCTTTTTACATACATTATAGGTTTTAGTACCTTGACCTTCAATCATATAGGTTGCCAATGTCCAAGGTGCTCCTGTAAATCCAATCAACGCTTTATCTTCAGGAAGACGTTGTTTTAACAGTTTGATTGTTTCATACACATACGTGAGTTTATCCGCTGCATCTTCGCCACCTAAAAGGGCATCCACTTCTGCTTGGGTTTTAATGGGGTCTTTAAATACAGGACCTTCTCCTTTGATAAACTCTAGGTGCATTCCCATCTCATTTGGTATGACCAAAATATCAGAGAATAAAATAGCCGCATCCACACCCACGATATCTAAAGGTTGAATCGTTACTTCACACGCCAACTCAGGGTTGTGGCATAAGTTAAGGAAGTTTCCTGCTTTTGCTCTTACTTCCATATACTCTGGTAAATATCGTCCTGCTTGTCGCATCATCCATACAGGAGTGTATGGAGTCGGTTTTCTTAAACAAGCGTCTACAAAAATTTTTGACATAATATATCCTTAAAAATGGTTCCCATTTAAGGAAACCTATAAACAGTATTTAATTATTAATGTTTTCCAACTTTACCTAAAAAGTAAAGTCCTACAGCCAAGGCTGTCACTGCCAGTGCAAAGTATAACATCTCCAATGCACCATTGTATTGCGTATGAAGTACTCTTTGGAAAAAGTTCACCACCAACACCATCACAATGACTTTTGCAATCTTATCTTTAAGTTGATCCAGTGATTTAATTGAGAGCACTTTATCGTCTTCTATCGCTTTTTCATTATGGTCAATAGGAGAAATGAACAACTCATAAATACCAAAAGAGAATATCAACATCACAACTGCAATCAAATACAAATCAACCGCACCAATGATACTGCTGACAATATCTTCATGAAAATTTTCAGGGTGAGCCCCTGTTGAAATCGTAACATAGGCATACTTAGCAACACCAAAGATGTCCATGCTTCCAATGACAAAAAGAATTAAAGCTCCAATCAGACCAAAAATGACAGCCAAGATCACTAAAAATCTTGTCTGCCACATGGCAGTTTCAAAGAACCGTTCAATCATTAAACGTTACTCTCCAACTCAATCCATTTAAGTCCGATTCGCACTGCATTGGTTGCAGCCCCTACTCTTACTTGATCTGCTACGTTAAAATAGTGAACAACGTTTGGAGCATAGACGTCTTTTCTTATTCGTCCCACGTATGTGATGTCTGTATCTGTAGAGATAATTGGCATTGGGTATGCATTGTTCTCTAAATCATCAATCACTTCTACGTTTTCAAAACGTGCTAATGCATCTCGTACGGCATCTACACTTACATCTACACCATCTTCAAATGTAACAGTAATAGACTCAGAGTGACTTCTAAGTACAGGCACACGAACACACGTTGCAGCTACTTGTAACTCTTTGTGTAGGATTTTTTGTGTCTCTTTGACCATTTTCATCTCTTCTTTAGTGAATCCATTTGGTTGAGCCACATCGATTTGAGGAATCACGTTTAAAGCAATTTGGTGAGCAAATGCTTTTTTCTCTGCTTCGTCAAGTTTAAATGCAAAGAAGGCTTGCATCTGTTTGACAAGCTCTTCCATACCCGTTTTACCTGCACCAGAAACCGCTTGATACGTTGATACATCTACTCTTTTAATCCCATAGAGTTCATCTAAAGGTTTAAGTGATTGCACCATTTGAATGGTTGAACAGTTAGGATTTGCAATAATCCCTGTCTCTCTCCAGTTTTCAATATCTTCTGGGTTTACTTCTGGTACGACTAAAGGTACATTTGGATCCATTCTAAAGTGGCTGGTGTTGTCAATAACAACTGCGCCTGCTTCTACAGCGAATTTTGCAAATTGAGCCGATACACTTCCACCTGCACTGAAAAATGCAATCTCTACTTCGTTCTCTTCAAAACAAGTTTCAGTCAGTTCTAAAACAGTGTGCTCTTTATTTTTATACTCAATTGTACTTCCTGCACTTCTTGCACTTGCAAGCGGTACGAGTTTGTTAATAGGGAAGTCATACTCTGCTAATACTCGAAATAGCTCTTCACCAACAGCACCAGTAGCTCCCACTACTGCTACGTTAAATTTTCTCATTCTTCATTTCCTTTTTCATCTGTGTTTGTTAAATCTAAATTAAATTCATTTAAATCGATACCATCCATTGTATCTGCACTTTCAATATCTAATTCGTCATCATCCTCTTTTGGACATTTTGCAATGCTGACAACTTTATCTTTTGCATCCACATTAACAATAATAACTCCAGAAGTGTTTCGACCCGCTTTTCGAATCGTGTTCATATCCACTCGAATCATTTTTCCAATAGAGGTCAATGCCATAAGGTCTTGTGTCTCATCTACTAGAACTGCACCAACTACATTTCCTGTTTTATTAGAGAGTTTCATAGAGATAACTCCAGAACCTGCTCTGTTTGTCTCTCTATACTCTTCAACCGTTGTTCGTTTACCGATACCTTTTTCAGATACCGTTAACAACTCTTGCTCAATATTATCCACAACGTTTGCATCCACTACAAAGTCAGAGTCATGTTTAAACTTGATACCTCTTACCCCTCGTGTGCTTCGTCCTTGCTCTCTTGTTTTCTCAATATCAAATCGGATACATTGACCTAAGCTTGTGAAAATCATCAGGTATTGAGACTCAGGATTTGTAATTTTTGCGGTTACAATTTCATCTGCATCATCCAATACAATTGCTCTTACTCCGTTGCTTCGAATGTTTGAGAATTCACTTAAACTGGTTCTTTTAACAACCCCGTTTCGAGTAAAGAATGCCAATGATTTAGACTCATCAAAGTCTGTCGTTGGAATAATCTCCATAATTTTCTCATCTGGTCGTAAGTTGATTAAGTTAACAACTGCTTTACCTTTTGCCGTTCGGCTTCCTTCTGGAATTCTGTATACTTTCAACCAGTATAACTGCCCCATGTTCGTTACAAACATCAAAGTATCGTGCGTATTAGTAACAAAGAATCGTTCAATAAAGTCATCATCGTGTGTCGTTACGGCAACTTTACCTTTTCCACCTCGTCGTTGTTTTTCGTATGATTTAATCGGCACACGTTTTACGTATCCGTTATGCGTAATGGTGACAACCATTGGCTCATTTGGAATAAGGTCTTCAATGTCAATCTCATCATATGAGTCTTCAATCTCAGTTAATCTGTCAGTTGCATACTTCTCTTTAACTTCAACCAACTCTTCTCTGATGATTTCATTGAGTCTCTCTTCAGATTTTAAAATCGCTTCAAGCTCAGCAATCAGTGCCATGAGCTCTGCATACTCTGCTTCAAGTTTTTCAATTTGAAGACCAGTAAGTCTTCCCAGTCTCATATCTAAAATCGCTTGTGATTGAATTTCACTTAATTCAAATCGTTCTCTTAATTTCTCTCGTGCTTCTGAATCGTTTGCTGAAGCTCGGATAATTTTAACCACTTCATCAATGTTATCAACTGCAATTTTAAGACCCTCTAAGATGTGTGCTCTTGCTTTTGCTTTCTCTAAGTCAAAAATGGTTCTTCGAATAATCACTGTTTTTCGGTGTGATAAGAAGATGTTTAATAACTCAGGTAAATTAAACACTTTTGGTTCTTTGTTGTGTACAGCTAAAAGAATAATACCAAAGGTTGTTTCAAGAGGCGTAGATTTGTATAAGTTGTTTAAAACAATCTCTCCCATGGCATCTTTTTTAAGCTCAATAACAACTCGAATTCCGTCTCTGTCCGACTCATCTCTGACTTCAGAAATTCCTTCGATTTGTTTCTCTTTTGCTAAAGTTGCAATTTGCTCAATCAGTCGTGCTTTGTTCACTTGGTAAGGGAGTTCATCTAAAACGATGATCTCTTTTTTACCTTTTGTTTCAATGTGGTGTTTCGCTCGAATCTTAACTCGACCTCGTCCTGTGTTGTACGCATCGATGATTCCTCGTCGTCCAAAAATCGTACCCCCAGTTGGGAAGTCTGGACCTTGGACAAACTCCATTAACTCATCTGCAGTTACTTCTGGGTTATCTATCGTGTGTAAAATAGCGTCTAATAACTCCCCTAAGTTGTGTGGTGGAATTTTTGTTGCCATACCAACGGCAATACCTTCACTCCCATTTAAAAGTAGAGTGGGTACTCTTGTAGGAAGAACCGCTGGTTCTTTTACCGTATCATCATAGTTTGGTACGAAGTTCACTGTATCTTTATCGATATCTTTTAAAATATCTTCAGCAATTTTAGCCATACGAGCTTCGGTATATCTCATTGCCGCAGCGTTGTCTCCATCGACTGAACCAAAGTTTCCTTGTCCGTCAACCAATGGTGCTCTCATAGAGAAGTCTTGCGCCATACGGACTAAGGCATCGTACACTGAACTGTCCCCGTGTGGGTGATACTTACCAATAACGTCCCCAACAATACGTGCTGACTTCTTATACGAAGCTTTTGAACTCAAGTTCAAATCGTGCATTGCATACAAAATTCTTCTATGAACAGGTTTCAAACCATCTTTTGCATCCGGCAGTGCTCGCCCAATGATAACACTCATTGAGTAGTCTAAATATGAGGCTTTTACCGAATCCTCAATTTTTACATCTACGATATCTTGGTCTTGAAAAAGATTTTCCATTAAATTTTACCTTATACATATAAATTAGTTAGATTTTACCCAAAAAAGCCTTAGGGTTTATTGTAATAATTGATAATTATTTCAAAAAAGTAATTGTAAGTAAAACAAGAGCCTTAAAGCCCCTGTTTATAATATTATAAGTTATTTTCTTTTTTATAAGTCATGATGTGAGAATAGACTTGGTCTTTGAGTTTTAATTTCTCTTTTTTCATTTTTTCAATTTCAAATTGATCGGCCATATTTTTCTCTAATTGGGCAATCTCTTCATCCAAGGCATTATGTTTTTCGAACATTTTTTCGAAGTATTTATCTTCAACTTTCAATTTTGCAATGACATCTCGGTATTCGTGTAACATATATTCTCCTTTTGTAGTGTTATATAAAAATTATAGCACGATACGTTGAAGTTTTCAAAAAAATTCTTAAGAGTATTTTGATGCGAAATATAAAGAGTTTTAAAGCACTTTCTTTAAAGTTTTAAATAGTTTTCTTAAATGAAAAAAAGGAGACAACGTGTGCCTCCTTTTAATGGTTATTACCTCAGTGGTTCACTTCAGAAGATTCAATATATTACGTGCGATAATCAGCATTAATCTCTACGTTTGAGTACGTACTGAAGTGACATCCAGTCACTTCAGAATAATCCATACATTATGTTCTGTAGTCTGCGTTTATCTCTACGTACTTATACCCTAAATCGCATCCATATGCGGTATAAGAAGCCTCGCCTTGTCCAATATCACAAATGATTTTGTATTGCTCTTTTTTAAGTACTTCACCTGCTTGGGCTTCCACCTCTTTATTAAACAAAATTTCACCCTTTTCAAATACCACCACATCATTGTATGAAATAACTAAAGTATCTTCAGAGCATGTGATTTCACTTGCCCCTATGGTTGAAGCAATTCGTCCAAAGTTTGGGTCTTCTCCAAACAATGCTGTTTTTACCAACAATGAGTTAGAGAGTGCTTTAGCAGCCGTTTGGGCTTCTTGTTCAGTTTTAGCGTTAATCACTTCAAAAGCAACCGCTTTTTTAGCTCCTTCTCCATCTGCAACCATGAGCATTGCCATATCATGCATCACCATTCTTAGAGCTTCAAAGAAAGCCTCTTTAGCATACACCCCAGACTTTTTATTGGCAAGTAATAAAACCGTGTCATTGGTTGATGTATCACCATCAACTGAGATAGCATTAAATGTCGTGTGCATAGCTGCTTCAAGTGCTGGTTTCATATCCTCTTTAGGAACATTGGCATCCGTTGTTATAAAACAAAGCATGGTTGCAAGGTTGGGGTTAATCATCCCTGCCCCTTTTGCCACTGCTCCAATTTTAAAGCTTTTGCCTTTTTCAACTTCCACTTCATACATGCAGTGTTTTGAATATGCATCGGTGGTCATAATGGCTTTAGATAACCCTTCTCCATCTTTGCTTGTTAAATCAAAGCTGTTTGCACCTGCAAGGATTTTCTCCACAGGAAGTGGGTTTCCAATCACACCGGTGCTGCTCATAATAGGATTGGTAACGTCATGTTTTAAAGCAGCAAAAAGTCGGTTGATATTGTCAATCCCTTTTTGTCCTGTCATGGCGTTCGCATTTTTAGAGTTGATTAAAACAAAGTTGGTTTTAAACCCTTTCTCGTATGCTTGGTAATGTTTCAATGGTGCAGCTTGAAATTTGTTTCGTGTAAAAACTGCTTCCACATCACATAAAGTATCGGCATATATAAAGCCTAAGTCATTGTTTCCATTTGGTTTTAATCCAGCATGAATTCCAGCACAATAAAAACCATCTATTTGGTCAATGTACCCTTTAATTGGAAAAATTGAAAACACTATAAATCTCCTGGTTTAATGGTTTGGTTAATGATACGCTTCGCCATTGAAATCCCTTTTTGGTTTCCAACGATAAGCAATTTACAATTTTCTTTGATGATGGTATCTGCTCGTGGCATCTGAATAAATCGACCCTTCGCTTCAGTAATACCAATAACAGAAACTTTCATTCTGTCTCGTAAGTGAACGTCTTTAAGCTCTCTATTTACTACCCATGAATCACTTTCGACAAACACCTCTTCCATATCAATAGGGGTATCAGGTTTGTATAAAAACTCTTCCAGTACGTTTTCCATATCGGGTCGTACAGCCATCGCACTCACACGTTTTGCCATGAGTGATGGTGGGGCAACCACTTTATCTGCACCCAGTTTTTTTAATCGCTCTTTATCGTATTGCGTCTCTGCATTTGAGATAATCAAAAATGGTCGTCTTCCCAACTCTTTTTCATAGAGTCTCACTGACGCAATCAGTGTAATGTTATCTGAGATGTTTTTTGATAAAGAAATCGCCCCTTTTGCTGAACTTAAGTGCGATTTTAAGAATGCCTTCTCTGTAAATGCCTCTTCTTTAATATAATAAGGATAATTATGCTCTTTTGCTACTTGTTCCATGTCCTCTCGTGAGTCAACAACAACAAAAGGGATATGGTTAAGCTTGAATTGCCGAGCCAACTGTGAAGTATATTCATTGTGGTGAAATATAACAAAATGGTTTCGTAACCGTGCTATCTTATAAAGCATGTTTCTTTCCTTATACAATTCAAACAACTTTCCTTTAATCACTGCATCAATCAAAATAGCAGTTGAAAGAGTAAAAGTAGCGAATCCAAAGATAATCAAAGTAACAGTAAAAAATCGTCCCGCATCTGAAATAGGAGCGATCTCTCCAAATCCTACTGTGGTAAATGTGATTCCTGTTTGATAAATGGCATCTAAAATTGTGAAGTCGTCAATTACAATATAACCAATGGTTCCGACCATCATCAATACTTGAACAAGTACTAAAGGGACTCTGAAAGGTTTTAATTGACTATATATTAATGGGTTTAAGTTATATTCTGGCTTGGTATTTCGAATTTCCCAGCCGAGAGCTTTTTTCAGCTTTGTTATAAAGCTCATGAAAGCACTTTTCTAAGTGCTCTCTTATGAGTTTTTCTTAAGAGTTCTTAACTCTTTAGCAGAAATTTTAAGTTTTCTAGTTGTTCCATCTTCTAATGTAACTCGAACAGTTCTTAAGTTTGGTAAAAATCTTCTTTTAGTTCTGTTTTTTGCGTGACTTACGTTGTTTCCAACCAATGGACCTTTGCCAGATATTGCGCATCTTCTTGACATCATCATTCCTTATTTTTTTAAAAATATTCGCGTATTATATCTTAATTTTCTTAAAGCATGTTTAAGTTTAAGACACCTCTAAAAATGAATAGGTTCATAGTTTTAATGGTTCGCTAATACGCACAAGGGTTTGCAAAGCTTTGGAAAGGATAAACTTTTTCGCAATTTTACGGTTCTGTTTTTTAATCAGTTTTAAATCCTCTTTTCGACTCAACAGTGCATCTATCTTAAAAGGTAAGCTTGCATCACTTGGGTCACTCATGGTTGCAAAAACATCCACCACTTCACAAGAAGAACTATTAGCTGTGGTAAATACGGCCGACTTATAATACATTGCTTTTAAAATATCAGTTGAAAAAGCGGTATTGTGTGTCGGCAATACAAATATATCAGATACAGCAAACAGCAAATCCATGTTATGAAAATCCTCATATAAAATAAGCGTATCGTCAAAATTGTATTTAGAGATTTGAAACTTCAATGCCGTGATTTGTTGTTTGTCTGAAGCAATGATCACTCTGAAATTTCGAGCTTGCAGGCTCATAATCGTTTGAATAAACTCTTTGACTCCGGCTGTTTTTAGGTTGCTGGCTGTAAAGAGAATAAGCCGTGTCTTTTTAGGAAGTTGTAACTCTTGTAAAAAGGCTTTTTTAGCCTCTTTTATATCAATCTCTTGTGGTTCAAAGGTAGGATAAATGACTTCAACGCTCTGTTCATCTAACTCGTTAAGTATTTGAAGCAGTTTGGCTTTGCTTCTTTGTGAATTAACGATGGTAGCATGCGCATGTAAAATGGCATGCGTACTTTTTTTATCCAGTGCACCTTGATGAAAATAAAGTTGTGCTTGCTCTTTGGAACCTAAGCCAATTTTGTTCATCAATGAAGTTTGTGCAACTTTTTCATACTCTGGCATTTCAAGTAAGGCATCCGTGATCGTACTTGGGGTTTTAAAATCAATGGTTATGGACATCATACTTCTCCTAAGGCTTCTAAGACATCTTGTGCAGTGATGAGTTTCATACACTCATGATGTTTCAAAGGACAGACTCGCTTCATACAAGGAGCACACTCTAAGTTTTTTGTTACGATATGTTCATTGGGATTATTCCACGCATTGGTCTCTTTAAATCGTGTGGGACCAAAGATCGCTGCTGTTTTCACTTTATACGCAGCTGCTACGTGCATAGGCCCGGAATCATTGGTAATAAACAGCGATAAGCCTGCAATTTTTTCAATGAGTTCAGGGATGGTGGTTTGTCCTGCAAAGTTTTGATAATTCGTAATGTGATGTGCCACCAACTCTTTTTCAATATCTTGTGCAATATTCACTTCCCCTGGACCTCCAAAAATAGCGATGTTGTATCTGTCTGAAAGTGCAATAGCTACTTTAGCAAATTCTTTGGGATACCATCGTTTCGCACTTCCATAAGTGGCTCCTGGATTAATTCCCAATGTGGGTTTTTCATACTTAAAAGGAGTAAAGCAAAGTTTTAAATCGCCCTCTTTGTTGTTTAAATGCAAAGCATGATTCACGAACTCATTATAACGTTGTACTTGGTGAATCTCCTCTTTGGTTAAACGTCGATAGTTTGCCTTTTTTTTCGCTTTGATAAAAAACATCATAAATCGTGAAGAGAAACTTCTTCTAAAGGAAATAGCCAAATCGACTTCCCCTACTTCTTGTGCAATGTTCATTAAGCCAACATAACGATTCTTCTGTTGTTTGCTGTTATCAATGATCACTCTTTTGACATTTGGAAAGTTTCCTAAAGCTTGTGTAGAGACATAAGAACCCAACATGGTAATCTGGGCATTAGGATATGTTTGAATAATATTCTCAATGGCAGGTGTTGTCATAATTGCATCACCCAACCAAGTAGGTATCTCTATAAAAATTGTTTTAACCATGCTTTTGTACCATCTCTTTATATGCGTAAAATTGTGGGAGTTTGATGAGTTTTCCCTCTCGATTATCCACCAAACCATAACCAGGAGCTATGAGTTGGTGCCAGTAAACACGTGAGACTCTGCCTGTTTGTGCAGCGATTTCATGATACTCTTTCATGTATTGCGTATAGGCTTCACAACTCACACACTCATGCTCACTTGTGGGTGCATACGGTGCTGTGTTTGACAAAGGCCAGTTTACTTCAGTGATATAGAGTTCGTCACTTGCACACTTGGAAGAAAGTCTTACCATCGAATACATCAACTCTATTTTCTTTTGTGTATCAAAAAAACCGTACTGTGTATTTTTTGGACCACCTCTTCTATCAACGTATAACAGTGTACTTACTTTATCAAAAACTACATTAAAGCCATTAAAAAGGGCTCGTGCTGTGTAGTAGTACTCAAAGTCAATCATACTTGGACCTATGAGTTTGATATGTGGGAATGTTTTCTTTAACTCTTGGGCAACCAAATAGAAGTTCAGATACTCTTTCACACTGAAAAATCCCCATTTGGCTCGATTGATGGTGGTACCAATTTGATACTCACAAACAAGTCCATCAAAGGTTTTAAAAACTGTTTCTAAATCTTTTTTCAATAACGAAAAGTCTTCAATATGCTCTCTGTCTTGCATGATATTTATCAGAACACTTTTAGAACTTTTTTCAAAAAAACTCTCTACAAACGTTTTATACTCATCAGCTCTTTCCATCTCCCACAAAGGAAGCCTGATAATAAGATGTTTCACACCCAACTCTTCAATGAGTGCTTGCTGTTCATTGCCTTTGTCTAAATTGACACCCAAACCAAAAAATGAGTTGTCAATCGTTGATTGCTTAGAAAAAAACTTCATGAAAAGTGTCGCTACTGGAAGGATGAACAAAGAAGTAAGAAGCAGTTTTACATAATCCAACCACTGTTTTTTACGCATGCTTTTTTTATAATTTTTATCTTTAATCACATGCGGTTGGTCAGAGAATTTATCCCAAAAAAATGGAGCACTGTTCATCTATAACCTTGTAAAGGGTCGTTCACCCAATTGAGCTCGTTTCACATCTTTTTCATACATACGCATGAACTTTGTCCACTGCCGTTTGATTTTGTATTTGGTATAACTTTTAAAGTTTCGATACATCCAAAACTTAAATCCCATACGTTTAGAACCCAACCCATCTACAATAAGAAGTCGGTATTCCCCTTTTTGTATCTCTTGACAATAGAGATTCGTTAAACTCGTGTCCACAAACAAAATCAACTCTTGTTCCAAATAGGCTTTTAATTGCATAATCAATGCTTTTTGTTGGGTCAAATCTAACTTTTTATATGCCACCATATAACGAAATGATTTTGAAGGCTCCCCGTTATAATCCAAGGCTCTGTCAAACACTAAGCCTTGTCCCAAACTCGTTTGTACATAACCATAACAATCAGTCACATAAGTCAAATTGGCATTGCGTTTTTTTAAGTAGTTCATATAGATATACTCTAACTGGTTTTGGTTGTTATGAGTGGGCGTTGAACTGTATAGAACTTTGATGACTTTTGTTGCATCTTCAGGGTGTAAATAGCAGGCACGCTCACCTCCTTTTGCAATCAAAAGTTGCTCATCCAACTCTATTTTTGACATGACAACTCCTGAGTTTTCATCACATCTGCTATACGTCCAGAGTATAAAAGTACACGTTTACAATGCTCTAAATCAAGCCCTGTGTTAATATACGTATACACCACAGAAGGTTTTTCTAAATAGATTTTAAAATTAAATCGTCGATACCGTTTAATATCTCGTTTACTCAACTCATCTTTTCTGCTTAATATCACTTTGGGTTTGGCATCTAAGTGAATATTCCAATAAACTTGTGGGATGTATCGTAAAAGATTTCTCCAGTTATTTCGCAAAACTGTTTTCTTCTGCATAAAAGAGATGTTTTCAAGCAAGTAATCATTAAAAAAACGGTCCACGAAGACTATTTTTTTCCTATATTTTGCATTGAACATTAAAAACGGATAATAGAACAATCCCGCTAGAAAAACAAGAAAAAAGTGAATGTCATCGTGTTGATCTTTTTGTGGTCGATGTCCCATTTTTCGTTTGAGTTTATACTTATTAATGGGATACATCACATTATAAATAAACGAACGTCGAACAATCTTTTTAAAGCGTTTGTACATAATAGGTTCATCCATATGAGTGAATGAGCTTTGCAGTAACGTCGTCTTTCCCACACCATCTGGGCCAATAACAGGAGAAATTCGATTCTTCTTTAACTTTTCAACCTGTTTTGAATAGAGCATCTTCTCTTCAGCAGTAATATCTTCAGGCATTTTTGTGTAGACATTATACGTTAGAGGCACCTCAAACCCTTGCTCAAAAAGATTGATTTTTGTAAGATAGGCTTCATCTTTTATGAGTGTCATGCAGTGACTGTTTTTGGTGCAAGTCTTAAAAAGAATTTTCAAAAATTGATTCATATTTTCATTGTCAATAAAATAGGTGTGATCATCAAGATGTCGTGCAAGTAAACCTTTTGTATTGGCTTTGTCTAAAATCAGTTCAAAGAGCTCTTTACTTTGCATCTAAAACCTTTTTTAAGCATGACTCTATTTCACCGTAAAGTTCTTTGCTATAGTTTTGAGGAATCATAAAGTTATTTTGATTGCTTTCCTCACTTACAGTACCCCATCGTTTTGCACTGGCAAATAACGAGTCTCCAAAAAATGAGAGCGTTTTAGTATTGACTGCCCCTGCAAGATGCATAGGACCTGTTGAAGTACTGACAAACAAAGCAGATGCACTTAGATATTTGGTAAACTCTACTAAAGACATCTTTGAATCTAAAAGCTTGGCTTCAAAATCAATACGGTTTTGAATATACTCTTTTGATGCCCCATCATCTGGACCAAAAGTAAAGACAACTTCATAAGTTGTCTTATCCACACTTCGAGCCAATGCAATATAATCATCTAAGCGTAAATTTCCATCACTGCTTCCACCAAAACCAGGATGAAATACCACTCGATTTGTTTTCTCTTCAACAAAATTTAATAAAGGCTTCGTAAATGTTAATTGTAAATTGGGGAAAAGCTTTAGCCCTAAATCTAAATTATACTCCCACTCTCTTTTTTTTACTTGACTTCGTCGTTGCTTTACACGTTTATTAAAAAAGAGTTGTGCAATTTTAGTTGCAGGTGCCACTCGCTTTTTAATCCGACTTCCAAAAAGAAGTTTTCCAACTGCAGTATCAATATAAGCACTGATGCTGGCATCAAACTCTTTGCTTTTAATAAGCTCTTTGGTTTGTGCTAAGTTGTTTTTATCAAACAAAATAACATCATCGATAAAATCAATGTTTTGTGCAAACTCAAAATTCACTTTGCTTACAAGTGCTGTGAGTTTCGTTTGGGGGTATTGCTCTTTGATGGCTTTAAACAGAGGCAGAGTAACAACAAAGTCCCCTATTTTGTCATGTCGAGTGATAAGCAAATTCATTACTTCTTACCTCTGATTTTTCGTTTAAACTCCACAAAACCTTTGAGCTTCTCATCGCACTCTTTAAGTATAGAAATGGCTTTGTCTTCAGGGGTGTTTGAAAGTCGTGCATACTCTTTTGCAATCAATAACAGACTCTCTTCATCTAACCACAATTTTGCAAAGTTATCTAAGCCCTCTTCGACGCTCATTGGTTTAAACTGCATACGATTGATATCTACCACACTGAAACTGTAATCGCTGCCGTTTTTAACCACCAAAATATTACCTGCAGAGTAATCTTTGTGAAAAACCTCTTTTTGATGTAAATCATACGTAAAAGCAACAAATTCTTTAAGGATAAGCTCTCGGTCTGGAAAGTTTAAATCTCGTAAAGGCTCACGAATAGTAAACTCATAGTCTAGCTTTTCACTGATAAAAAAACTCTCTTTAAACAGTCCCATTTTATAAAACTCTATATATCCAATAGGCGTAGGTGTTTGGATATTTAACTCTCTTAGCTTTACTGCATTTTGATATGATTTCTTGGCTTTTGAGTCTCGAAAATAGGCGTATACAACTTGATTGATTTTATTAGGAATCTTAAACGCTTTTACGACTGTTTGTACACCTTCAAACTCAATGACTTTAAGTTCATTTCGTGCTTTATGAATGGTGTGTGAGTTCTCTTTGAAATACTCTTTAATATTTAATAAAAATGATTTAAACTTTTCGTGTGAATGATTGAGTTGGTATTTAATATTCAATATTATCCTTTTTATAACTATAAAAACATTTATTTTACCAAAACATTATATATGTTATGATTAAAGTCATTTGTTTATTAATATTTAAATAGTTTTTAACTATGATATTCCCTTTAATTTCTCATACATTTAAGGTATCAAATGAATCAAATATTCTCAAAACTTCTATACAATCTATTTTTAGCATTTTGTATTACAATTTTATTTGTTATGATTGAACAAAGCTATCGTATGTATAATGATATTTTAATGTTTAACCTAACCCTACGAAGTTTTTTCGAACAATTTATGATTCACCTTTTTATTATATCCATTGTCAGTCGACGTGCTGTTTTGATTGTATATTTTATACTTGCTCTTTTAGTCTGGTTTCAATTAGCCCACTTTGCCTATTTTGGAACATGGATTTTTCCATTAGAATACTATCTGTTCTTTACAAAATTTCAAGAAACATATGACACTTTTAGAACCGTTCTTACTATAGCAATTGTTCCAACAGTACTGTTTATTTTATTAATTCTATCTATTCATTTTTTATTGAAAAAAAGACATGATGACAATCGTTTAAAAGTCAAGTTTTTATCTCTTTTTCTGATTGCATTTATTATATTTGTACCATTAAGAGTCTATGTAAAAGACTCCAAAAAGGGTCACCGTCCAAATGTAGAGTATTATCCTATTAAAAACAGTATCGTAAATTTAGGATACCTCTTTGGAAATATCTTACCTAAAAAAATTTCTGGACACAGTGGTTTAGAACAACCTATTACGCCTACTCCTGAACTTTTAGTTAAAACGCCTAATATTAATGTTGTAATGATTATGGGAGAATCGTTAAATCGGAACTTTATGTCATTATATGGATACAACGTAAAAACTACACCCTTTCTTGACTCTTTAAAAGATAATGAACATTTTATTTATAAACAAGGAATTGCATCTGGAGTTGTAACTGATGTTGCGGTACCAAGTTTTTTTAACATTATTAAAAGACCTGATGGTGTTCCTCAAATCATTTCAACCAACACTTGCCTTTTCAAAATGGCAAAAAACAATGGTTTTCAAACCTATTTTTACAGTTCACAAGCACAAGATCAATTAGCTCAACTGAAAAGTTATATGTGCACAAAATGGATTGATAATTATAAAGATGGTACAACGGTCACTCACAGTATAGATACTCCTGCATTGGATCAATTTTTAATTGATCAAATTGATACCATTGATTTTAGTAAACCCACTTTCCTAGCTTTACAACAGCGTGCTTCTCATACACCATTTATAGATACCTTTCCAAAAGAGTTTGAACTCTTTACAAAACAGAACAATGAAGAAAGTGTTCTTCAAAATACAATCGATTATCAAAACTCCATTCATTACACCGATTATATTCTTTCACAATTGATTAAAAAAATAGAAGATAAAACAGATCGTCCTACCTATTTTATATTCACTTCTGACCATGCATCCAATGTGGGAGACCCAAATAGAAATGGTCATGGACGATTGGATTATGATGCCATTTATCAAGTACCATTTTTTGTCTATGGTATTAACAATGCAAAAAGTATTAAAAAGAAGTTTTCAGAGTTTCCTTATATTTCACACTATCAAATGGGAAATGTGGTCAGTCATCTTTTAGGTTATAAAGAAGCTTATAATCACTTTAACAAAAAAGAGGATTATTTTGTATGTGATTCAGATATATCTGGACTTTCAGGGATACTTAAACTCTCTTTTGATGAAGAAAACAAACAAATTCCAACACTGATTAAATAAAACTATTTTAATATAGTAGCTACAATCTTAATATAGGCTTCTTTTGAAAAGTTTTGTTTAAAGAGTTCATAGGCACTGCTTGAACACTCTAATAACTTTTGTTTATCTGCAATAGCTTCTATGATTACATCTGCAATCTCTTTAGGGTTTGAGCCACAAAAATAGATATCTTTTTTATCTGTGAAGAACTCAACAAGTGCTTGCGTGGGTTGAGAAACAACCGGAATATTCATAGAAACAGCTTCAACTGCTTTATTTACCATGACTACTTTTGCTTTCTTACTGTCACCAAAATTACCAAAAGCAATATCGCATCGTTGCAATAAAAATCGTTCAAGCGACTTATCAGAGAAACTCTTGTTGTTATCTATAAATACATGCTGATTTAATTCAAGCTCATCAATCATTTTTTGGTAAGATTCTGCTTTTTTATCACTTGTTCCAAATAAAAAGAGTTCGAAGTTAACATTTTCTTTCTTAAGAAAGTGTGCTGCTTCAATTATTTTACTTAATCCATGTAAAGGAATATAACTTCCCCACCAACATAATGTTACTTTCTTTGTTTGTTCATGAACAAAAGGTAAACTTGCTTTCTCTTTTGTCTCTGTTACTAAGGGAATTGTATAGGTTTGTGCAGTTATTTCTTTTCTGTTTATCACTTCTGAATAATAAGCTTGTTCTGATTTATTTAAAAAAATAATATCCGTGCTGTAATCTACAAGATATTGATCCATTTTTAAAAGTTGTTTTGCTTTTGGACTCTTTTCATTCACTCTTTGTTTGTCATTGACATAGGTGTCATATTGTGAAATATAGAACTCATAAACAATTTTTTTATTACATTTATGTGCAAATTGAATTTCGAATAAAGAGATTTTTCCCATTGGTAAAATATATACGATATCGGACATCACAAGATGCCAAAAACGATTTAATGTATGCATTAAACGTAATGGCAAAAAAAGTGCCTTTTTAAGAAGATTTTTTCCCATTACTTTAAAGTAGTGAGAATCTTCATAGAAAAAAGAGTATTGTGGTGATGAAGCAATATAATCAAGCAAAATTCGAGCTCGACTCGAACCTCTTAAGCTTCCAACGATATAGACTCTTTTTTCTTTTTTCATCAGTTTATAGCCTCTTTAATTTTTTTAATCATGTAATTAATAGCTTCTTCACTCATTCCTGGATAAACACCAATCCAAAAACTGTCATTCATGATTTTATCTGTATTAGTTAAATCACCCACCACTTTGTAATCAACATTTTCTTTCATGGTATCAAACATTGGATGACGCAACATATTACCTGCAAATAAGTTTCGTGTTTGTATGTTATTGCTCTCTAAGAACTCAACAACTTCATTGCGTGTACAGCTTGCATTGTCATTTAATGTAATCATAAATCCAAACCAGCTTGGATCTGATTCAGGTTGCGCTTCAACCAATTTAATAGATTCAATTTCTTTTAGCCCATCATACAGCTTTTTATAGTTTACTTTTCTTTTTTCTACAAAGGAAGGGAATTTCTCAAGTTGTGCAACACCAACTGCGGCTTGCATATCAGAAACTTTTAAATTAAATCCAAAATGTGAATAGACATATTTGTGGTCATACCCTTTTGGTAAACTTCCAAATTGTTGTGTAAACCGTTTTCCACACGTATTATCAACACCACTTTCACACCAACAATCTCTTCCCCAATCACGTAAACTGAGCATAATTTTTTTAAGCAATGGATTATCTGTATAGGTTGCTCCACCCTCACCCATAGTCATATGGTGCGGTGGGTAAAAAGAGCTTGTACCAATATCACCCCATGTCCCAGTAGGTCTGCCTTTGTACATTGAGCCCAACGCATCACAGTTATCTTCTATTAACCATAAGTTGTGTTTATCACAAAAAGATTTTACTGCTTCAATATTAAAAGGGTTTCCTAAGGTATGTGCAATCATTACAGCTTTTGTTTTTGATGAGAGTGCTTTTTCCAATTCATTGGTATCAATATTAAAATAATCCAATTCCATATCAACAAAAACAGGAACAGCCCCATATTGAACTATTGGGGCTACTGTTGTAGGGAATCCAGCTGCAACAGTAATCACCTCATCACCTCTTTTAATCTGTCTGTCTTCCAATAAAGGTGAAGTCAATGTATAAAAAGCCAATAGATTTGCACTGCTTCCTGAATTGACTAAAAAAGACCAACGAACATTCAAGTATTCACTCAGCTTTTTTTCAAACTTTTTAGAATAGTCTCCATATGTAAGCCAAAAATCAAGTGAACTGTCAACAAGATTACACATCTCTTTCTCATCAAACACTCTTCCTGCATAATTAACTCTTGAAGTTCCTTCAACAAAAGTTTCATTCTGTTTTGTTTTGTGAACTAATTCATAATACTCTTTTGTTTTATTCAGTATATCTTGTTTGAGTTCTTCAGCTTTTGTCATAAAATATTTTCTCCTACTGTTTTTTGTATTGCTGTTTTTAAATCAAATTGTGGTTTCCATGTTGGAACCACTTCACCCTTATTAAAAGGTTGCATCACCTCTCTGTCTCGGTAAGGTCTTCCACCCCATTTAATCTGAAGTTTACTGTTTGTCGCTTCTTCAAAAATTAAAGACAACTCTTTTAATGTCATCTTCTCACTGTTCGTGACTACAAATGAACGTTCATTAAAACTCTTTTGATTATCTGACATAAGATGTTCAATTAAAAGTAAATAAGCTCTTACAACATCCTCTATATACGAAATATCAATAATTTGTTCACCTTCAGACATCTCTAAGAGTTCACCCGTTTTTGCAATTTTTGCCCACAAGTTAAAGACTTTGTTACGAGTGTCATTGGGTCCAAAAGTATCATTGAGCTTAATGGTTGTAAAAATCATGTTGCTGGTTTGGCTATAATATTTTGCCATCACCTCAAAAGCCTCTTTTGAAGCAGCATATAAATTTACGGGATTATATGTTTGGTTTTCAAAATGTTGCCAAAATGTACCGGTATTAATAAACCATTGAACATTGGACTTCACAGATGCTTCTAAAAGCTTTACACCAAATGTAATATTTGAATCAACCAAATTCTCAATATCTTTATCTTGATGGACGGCTAAAAAGAGTGATGCTAAATGTATCACTCCTGTAAAATGCTCTTGTTTAAAATAGTTTTGTAAACACTCTATTTCTCCACTGTGTCGATAAATTTTAACAGAACTGTTCAATACCGACACATCACTGTTTGCTCTTACAATACAGTGAACTTCATGGTCTAAATCAACCAATGCATCAATCAAGTTTTGACCAATGAAACCAGTAGCTCCTGTAACTAGAATTTTCACATTTGACCTTTACTAAAAGGGGTTTCAAACTCGCCAAATGATTTAAAAGCCAAATCACGTTGCGAACATTGTGGATTCTCACACTCCCAATCAAAACCAAAAGAGTCATAAAGTATACCTTCATCGTTATTTGGAGCATACCCTGTTGTTTGCATATAGGTTACATTGGTGTTATCTTCTAAAGATTTAAATCCGTGTGCTAATCCTTTTGGGATAATCAACACTTTTGCATTTTCACAGGAGAGCTCTGTACTGAAATACTCACCATAGGTTTTTGACTCTTTTCGAATATCTAAAACCACATCCAAAATTTTTCCATAAGGGACATAAACCACTTTTACATGGTCATACGGAGGAGTTTGAAAATGCATTCCTCTTATGACATCTTTATGGGAAATAGAGAAATACGTCTCTTTGAACTCTAAATCCAATCCATTTTGTTTAAAAAAGTCTTGATTAAAAGTTTTAACAAACTTGCCTCGAGTATCTTCAAATACTCTGGGTTCTAATATTTTTAATCCCTCTATTGGAGTATCTACAATCTTCATTATATTGCCCATTCAAGGTTTTTATTTTTTGCATCTTCTACATATTTTTCTAAATCAGATGATGTGTTAAGAGTCTGGCTTTCATAATAAGCTTTATACCATGTGACTGTTTTTTCAAACGTAGTTTGACTCTCCCACACATCTTTCCACTTTAAGAGAATGTGCGCTTTTGAGCAATCCAATTTAAGTAAATTAGCTTCATGAGGTTGATTACTTTTTTGTTCTATTTCATAATCAATACTGCTCCAATGTTTTTTAACATTCTTAACAACCTCTTCTACTGTGATGCTTCCTTCATCGCTTGGCCCAAAATTCCAAGCTTCTGCAAACTCTTTTTTCTCTTCTAAAAGTTTTTGTCCCACATGTAAATAGCCACTGAGTGGTTCTAAAACATGTTGCCAAGGTCGTGTTGCTAAGGGATTACGAATAGAGACTTTTTTTCCTTGAGAAACAGACAACATGATATCTGTCATTAATCTATCTTGTGCCCAATCTCCACCACCAATCACATTTCCTGCTCGACAACTGGCCAATAAAGTGTGATGGCTCTTTTTATAAGTTTCTAAATTAAAGTAAGAACTTCGATATGAATTGACAAGAATATCAGCACACCCTTTTGATGAACTGTAAGGATCATACCCCCCTAAAGGATCATTCTCTCTGTATCCCCAAATCCACTCTTTGTTCTCATACGCTTTATCACTGGTAATATTTACAATCGCTTTGACCTGGTGTTTTCTACAAGCTTCAAGAACCTTCAGTGTACCCATGACATTCGTTTCATAAGTCTCAACAGGATTCTCATACGACAGACGTACCAAAGGTTGTGCTGCTAAGTGAAATACCGCTTCAGGTTTATATGTTGCAAAAACTTCATCCAGTTTTTGTGTATCACGAATATCAGCAATAACAGATACGATATCTAAGTCTAAAAGAGAGATGTGATTAGGGGTTGTGGGTGCTTCCAAAGAGTAACCAATCACTTTTGCACCCATTTTATTCAACCAATAACAAAGCCAACTTCCTTTAAAACCAGTATGCCCTGTAACTAAAATTGTCTTATTGTTATAGATTCCAGAGAATAAGTTTTTCATTAAGGCCATACTTTCCAAGGTGCTTTTTTGGTTTCCCACATCTTTTGCAGTTGCTGTTTGTCTCGTAATGTGTCCATTGGTTTCCAGAAACCTTCATGCTTGAAGGTAAAAATTTCACCTTCACGTGCAAGGTTCATCAGTGGTGCTTGTTCAAAGATGGTGCCATCACCTTCTGTGATATAATCAAATACTTTTGGCTCACAGACAAAGAAACCAGCATTGATCCATCCACCATCACCTTTTGGTTTCTCTTTAAACTCTAATACTTGATTATTATCGTCAATTTCAAGTGCACCAAATCGTCCATCAGGTTGAGCAGACGTCATTGTCATCGCTTTTCCATGAGATTTATGAAACTTTACTAAATCACTGATATTAATATCACTGACACCATCACCGTATGTCAACATGAAAGGTTCATCCCCTACAAAATCTTGTGCTCGCTTAACTCTTCCACCTGTCATACTGTCAATACCAGTATCTAACAACGTTATTTTCCAAGGTTCACTTGAATTGTTTAAGATTTCCATTTTACCTGTACTCATATCTAAAGTCACATCACTTTGATGTAAAAAATAGTTTGCAAAATACTCTTTGATATAGTAACCTTTATAGCCAAGAAGTACTACAAACTCATTAAAACCATACGTTGAGTAGATTTTCATAATATGCCATAAAATTGGTTTTCCACCAATTTCAACCATCGGTTTCGGTCTGATATCTGTCTCTTCACTTAAACGAGTACCCAATCCCCCAGCTAATAATAAAACTTTCATATATTTCCTTCTCTCATTGTTATTAATATTTTAGTAAATATTTCCTTACAAACTTCATCCATCTTCGATTGATTCGACGACGGGCAAAATAGGGAATTTTATTGGGCAGTGTAAAATGTGATACATCACCCAACCCATCAATTAAAACCAAATCACAATCACTTTCGCTGTTCTTACGAAGGAGAATATTTTTTGGCATCATCCCATAGTTAAAAATAATGCTGTTTTTGACAAAATACTCTCGATACTCTTCAAGCTCTTTTTGATACGCTTTAACACCATCTTTTTCTAAATAGTATGCAAATGTTTTAGAAACCTCTCCATCGTAATCTCGTACCAACTCAACCACAAATCCTTTGCCTTTATTGGTCTCTACTTCTCCAAAATACTCAGGCAGATGTTTCCAATCATTCATACCACGTTTAATCAATTCTTGATAGTATTTGGTCTCCAGTTGGGTCTGTTTACTGATTTTACGATTATTCCCTTCATAGGTTATTTTAATCGCTTTATTTCTATCTTCAGGGTGAACATAACAGGCTCGTTCATTCCCTTTGCCTACAAAATCTTCATCTTTTAATATCAACACACTGCATCCTATAATTGTTTAAATATATCTTTGAGTTTCTCAAACTGAACACTGTTATCAAACATGGTGTCCGCTTTTTGTTTCCCTGCAAATGCCAACTTCTCTTTCAAATCTTCATTGTTATAAAGTTGCTCAATTTTAGTTGCTAAATCTGCTGCATTGCCACTTTCAAAAAGTAATCCCGACTTTTCATCATCAATGATTTCTAGTACACCACCTGAATTTGCTCCAATAACTGCTGTACCACACTTCATCGCTTCAATCGTAACCAAACCAAAGGTTTCATTACGAGAAGTCATCAACACCACATCACACGCTTGCATAAACTTTTGAGGCTCTTTTGTAAACCCTACAAACGTGATTTGCTCTTCCAACTCATTTTCATGTACGTGTTGTTTGAGTTTTTCAAGATAGGTTTCACTCATCGCATGACCAACGATATAGGCTTTAACATTAAGCTGTTTGGCTTTAAGTATTTTCAGTGCTTCAATCAAGAGGTGTTGACCTTTAAACTCATTTATTCGACCAATCAAACCAATCATAAACGCATCACCTACATTTAACTCCTCTTTAAAAGCCGTTATCTCTTGATTGCTGAGCATTTTCATGCTGTTTGCACCCAGATACAAAGTCTGTGTTTTAGGGCAAATCTCTTGAGGAACAAACGCTTGTATTTGTTGTTCTACTTGTTTCGTCACGCACAAAATGGTATCGATATGTCGATATAAAAACTTATGGTAAAAATCATTTTTAAACCGCGTCATGGTCATGTGTCGTGTTTGCACAATTTTAGGTTTTCGTTTTGAAAAGAGTTTGGCAAAGACCACAATAGGAATATCTTTTGTCCAATGTAAATGGATGATGTCAATACCCTTTTTATCAATAATTTTGGCCAATTTCATAGAAGCAACAATAGAAAAACTGCTCTTTCTTTTCAGTTGTTCATACTCTAAATCGGTATTGTGAAAATAGTCCAAAAGTTTAGAGCGAGATGCAATGACACTGGTCACGTTAAAAGTAGCCAAGAGTTCTTTGGCACAACGGCTCATATAGAGCTCCAATCCACCTAAGTCAGGGGAAAGACACACTTCTAAAATGTGTTTATTGTTGCTCATTTTGTTGCATCTCCAACATCACTGCGTATTTCATGTATGAACTGAATGCCGAAATGACTGCCACATTCCATCCATTAATACCATGAAATGCACCCCCTTTTAAAATCAAGGTTTTAAATAAAGCGCCAATACCATGAATAATAGGGTCAAATTTGTTGGCTCGTTTACCATCTTCATATGCCAACACTGCTCCACGTTTGATAAACTTTTCAGTGGTACGAATCATATGCACATAGTTTTCATATGAGAAATGCAACATATCAGCTTCTAAATCAAATACATTCTCTGTCTCTACTTTTGCATGCCCTTTCGCGGTAGAGTAAGCGCACTTTTGTCGGTTATACAGACGTGTTACACGGTCTGGATACCACAGCTTTATAAAGTTTTTTCCAACATATGTTTTTCGTGCAAAAGAGAAAGCGTCATAAGGAGTATTATCTAAATCTAGTTGTTTGATTGCTTTTATTGCATTGGTATCAAGTCGTTCATCTGCATCAATGCTTAAAACCCAATCGTTCTTTGCAAATGGAGCTCCAAATGCTTTTTGTGGACCATCTCCCAAATAGGCTTGATGTATCACTTTCGCACCCAAACGCTCAGCAATCTCACATGTTTTATCAGAACTCAATGAATCCACTACTAAAACTTCATCACACACAGTCTGTACTGATTTGATGACCTCTTCAATATTGTTCTCTTCATTGAGTGTTATAATATTAGCCGTTATGTTCAAAATAAAAATACCTTTAAATATAATAAGCCAATATTATATAATAAGTTTAATTTAAATACGATATAATCAGCTTTTTTAAAGGGATTGAATGAAACAAAACACAGCTATAATTTGCTTATCACCCGTTAATGGTGGTATGGAATTGGCTTCAGTGAAACTGGCAAGAATTTTAAGCAGTGATGTAAACACCTTTTTTATTGGAAAAAAAGATGGCTTTATTGCATCACGAAAAGAGCATTTTGAAAACCATCCTATCACTCCATTTTATGCTGACTTTTCAAGTAACTTTAGTTTCTCTCTTATCAAACAAGTTCGTACTATTCTCATACAAAACAAGATAAAAAACATCATCTTCTTAGGTGCATCAGAGATGAAATCTCTCTATTTTGCTACACTGGGATTGGACATTAACTTTATTATCAGACAAGGGTCAAAAAAGACCACTTCTAAAAAAGATTTTTTACACAAACTTTTTTACAGCAATGTGAAAACATACGTTGGCAATTGCGACTACATGAAACAAAATATCATCGATATTTTACCCATTGCAAACAGTGCAAAAGTTACTCGGATTTACTCCTCTTTAAAACTGCAAGAAGAGGTTGACTTTAAAGCCTATACAAAACATCTTGACTTAATTCATGTGGGACGAGTTCACCCTGGGAAAGGACAGTTTGAAGCTATAAAAGCGTGTGAGATTTTAACACAAAACAGTATTCCTTTTACGCTGAAGTTCTTAGGAGACATCCAAGATAAAAACTACTTAGAAACAATGCAAAACTATCTGGATGATTCAGATATAAAACAAAATGTTGAGTTTGTGGGGTACACCACCAAAGTCAAAGAGTATTTACAACAAAGTGATGTTTTTATATTCCCTAGCTTAGGAGAAGGGATGAGTAATGCCATCATTGAAGCGTTGGGATTTGGACTCATTCCAATTATTTACAATGACACCTCATCACCTGAGTTTAAAACCTTGGGGTTTCATATTCATTTAACCCATGAAAATACGGTTCAAGAGTTGCAAAAAGAGCTTTTAAGTGTCGCTCAAAACCTTGAGAGTGAGAAAAAAATGGCACAAGAAAATCACGAAAAAGCGCTAAAAATATTTGCGCCAGAACGTGAAAAAAATGAGTATTTGGAACTACTCGTTTAATAACTCTAAAAAGTAGAGGTTAAACTCATACTTTTTAGGCAATGAGTTTTCAAATCGATTCCAAAGCCGTAGAATCTTTTTACGTGTAAAATAGTCAATATATTTTGTAAATGGCAAATAGTCATTGTTCAATACACCATCAATCAAAACCAATCTTGCTTCATGTTCACTGACTTTTTGATAGAGCATGTTCTTTGTATTTAAATCTTTTACGACCACCAACTCTTTTAATGTGTACTCTTTTAACTCTTTGAGTAACGGAATGGGATTAATAATACTCTTAGTCAACTCATCACTTTGCAAATAGTATGAGAGTGTTTTAGAGACTTCACCGTCAAAATCTTTGATTAAATCAAAGACTTCCCCTCGACCTTTTGTTGTTTCAATACTGCCATGATATGAAGAGATGTGTTCCCAAGAGATATTTCTTTGCATCAAGTATCTGTAATACTTTATCTCTTTTATCATCTCTGAAAAATCATTTGAGTGAGTGACCTTTATACATAAATCACTCTTTTGAGGATAGGCATAACAGGTACGATTTGTTCCTTTACCAATAGCCGTTAAGTTATCTAAATCAATCATCTGTTTGATTCAATATACTCAAGAATTTTTTGAGCTCTTGCTTGCCATGTATGATACTTCAAGAACTTTTCATACGCATTGATTGCCAGTTGTTCTCTTTTATCTTTATCATTCATCAAAGTATGAACAGCCTCTTCCCACTGCTGTAAGTTTGAACTCTCTACAAGCATAGCGCACTCATCATTCAACGCTTCATAGACCACTTTAAAGTTTGAACAGACAATCGCTTTTTTTGAAGACATATACTCAAACAGTTTAATAGGAGACATATATCTACTTGAACGATTTCCCTCTTCATCACTTTGATACGGTGCCAATAAAATATCGCACATATTTCTGTATTTATAAGTCTCTTTAGGTTCAACAAAACCATAGAAAATCAGATTGTCTAAGCTTACTTGACTCTTCCAAAACTCTAAATCTTTATCTTTCCCACCAATGATATGAAAATCAGCACTTGGGATACGTTTTGCTAATTCAATGATGATATCAATACCTCTACCTTTAAATAGGCTTCCTACATATCCTATATGAACTCTGTTTGTATCTAATGTCATGCCTTCAGGTATTTTTTCATCGGCAATGGGATTCGTACCATTATTCGCTGCTAAAATTGAATCCATTGAGAGTTCACATCGAGTGTGGTACATCTTTCTTAGCTCATTGGAGTTCACAACCAACTTGGCACTTTTTCTATTTGCATTCATAAACTTAGTAAAGAAGAAATCATTGAAACCTTCCCCATCATACGGTTCATGCTTTTCAAACAAAGTAAAGTAACCACTTTTTTGAGTTAAATAAAATGCAAACATATCATCTCGTCCATAGACAATATCAGGGTTTATCTTTTTAACTTCACTCAGACATCGTAAAGAGTAGATACGTTTTTTAAGATACTTGATATTGGGTGAAAAGAGTTTTTTTAACTCAAAATTTTTTTCTACACCATAATATTCAAAAATATCAGTGATGTCTTTTTCTTCAAGCTTTTTTGTCCAAGGAGCCAATAAGGTAACTTCATGACCCAACGAAGCAAATGCATTGCACATCTTCATCACATGGATACTATTTGCTGTTCGTGATGGAATAATAGAGCGTGATATATAAACTATTTTCATTTACTTCCTTTTTGTTCTTTGTGATACGTATCGATCAGATATTGAGTAATCGCTAAATTGGCTTTATAGAAATTCAAAAGCTCACTCTTTGTTTGTGTTTCTAAACTTTGCAATTGCTCAATTTGGTTCTCATGATTCACAATCATAGAGCCATTAAACCCATAATGTTTTTTTGAGGCATCAAACAAATTGCTCCCTACAGAAATATATTCTTGATTATCTAAAGCCATGTTATACAATGTTGGAAAAATATCTTTGTGAGAACCCGCCACTTCTGTATTAATCTGTAATTTCTTTTTCAAAGACTCTGGAATATAAAAATACAATGGAATATTTTTGGAGTTTAACAACTCATTGTCATCATATTTCATAATCCCATCAATGGTATTGTTATCTGCAGTAATAGCAATGATGGTGTTCTCTTTATAAGGGGATGCTTTAAACCTGTCTAAAAATGCCCCCACTTGATCCACGGCATACGCATATGAAGCAAAACGTTGTTGTGCCAACTCAAAGTCACCTACTAAATGGTGTTTGATATTTTCATTAAAGACCAATGATTTTCTTTCATAATCATTGGGTACATTATACGGAGGATGATTATTGGTACTTAAAGCCACAATAAACTGTTTCTTATCGCTTTTTAACTTATTAAAGATGTGTTCATATAAATACTCATCAAAAATTCCCCACGGGTGAAAGTACTCCTCTTTGGATTTTGTTTTATTCGTTAGGTGTTCGTAAATATTGATTTTACCTTCAATATTTTGATACCCTTGATACTTCACAAAAGAGCCTAAGTTTCTCCATGTCAAATCTCCACCATACACAAATGTACTCTCATACCCAGCATCATTAAATAAAAAGGCAGGTGAATAGGTAAATGAAGTCTGTTTATAAATAGATTGTGAGAAAGCAAATGACTTTGGACGTTGCGGTATGTTTAAAAGAAGCGATTGCAAACTTGAAATGGTACCATCACCTGCTGAGATAAAGTTAGTTAACAGTGTGTCCTCATCAAAATGCTTTTTTAATCGACCCAAGATGTTAAACTCATCACTTTGATATTTTAAAATAGGCATACCAAAACTCTCTACCATGATGACAATAACGTTATACTCTTTATCATCGACTTTTTGAGTGGTATGTGTAATGTTACTTAACAGATTCTCTTTATTGATTGGTTGTGGTGCACTGTAAAACTCAAATGCTTTTTCAATATTGTGATGAAAGCCTGTGGCCTCAATCAAATCATACTTTCTTTTTAAATACTCTTTTCGTATTCCATACGCTGTGGTAAATGCTCTGAAACCATTGTGTGAGATTTTATTGATAAACTCATTGGTCGATACGTTTGGAATCATTTTTCCTAAAGGGTACATTCCTACAGTACCTCGTACTGCTAAAAAGTTCAGTACAAAAATCGAAGCAAAAACTAAAAAAGAGATTTTGAGTCCAAAAAAACTTTGAATGATACGATTGTTACTTTTAAATATTTTTCGAACCACGGCAAATATCAATACTACATATAAAACAAAGAGTGAGAGTATCAATACCACCGGATAATTTTGCCAGAAAGTAATCATCAAGGCATGGGTGTCATCATCAAACAGACCAAAGAAAATAATATTAATATGGTCTTTAAAGTAGGAATAAAAGCCAAAATCAGCCGTTAAAAAGAGACTCACTGCCACATAACAAACAAACAGATACAGCACAAAAAGTTGATTAAAAAATTGCAGTAAACGCTCTTTTTTAATGTAATAAAGTGCAATTAAAAGCAGTGTAGGTATGACTTGAATATACCCAACCACGGTTAAATCCAGACGAAATCCTAAGATAAAAGCCTGGATAACATCACTTGTATACTCTGAAATATTTTCTAAAGGGTTATAATACCAAACAAAAACGGCTCGAAACAGCGACATAATAACTAAAAAGAAAAGATGCGCATACATCAACTTTTTAAAGCTGTTCAGAATCAAACTCATCATTGTATTGTGCTGTTTCATTTTATAACTCTTTTAATGCTTTGATTAATTTAAAAAAACCTTTGACATCACGTCCTAAGAGTTTTTTAACCCATTTAATTTGGCTGATACAATAGAGCCAAGAAATCTTTGAAGCCAACTGTTTCAATCGCATTTTAAATGAACTGTTGTTTGTAAGCGCAATATACTTCTCAATCACATACTCATAATCCATATCAAAACTCGCACGCGTTTTTGTCAAAGAAAGCAACAGTAACAAGAGGTCTCGAAACTGCAGAAGCTCTAAATCAATACTCTCTTCAAAACTGTCTTCCAAATCAATGACATACACCTTGTCATCTTTAAACGTAAAGTTACGTGCTTGAGCTCCACCATGAAAAAGTCCATTGTTATGAATTTTTGCCAATGTCTCAAGCAATGCATCAATAAAAAAGTACATACGCTCTTTTGAGATATCTCTTTTTCGAATAAAAGAGTTGATGTTTTTTCCACAATCTTCTAAAGCAAAAACATGCTCATCTTGGTAGGCAATATGAGGAGTGGTGATTCCCAGTTCATTAAACTGTTTTAATTTGTTGGTTTCAAATTGCAGTGCCTCTTGTGCAGTTTTAGCTTTAACGGGAAGCAATACTTCAAAAGGAAACAGAAAGTAATAAAACTTATGAAGACTCGACGATTGAGTAGCACGTGCTTGTTTAACCCAATATTTTTGGTCTTCAAAAATCAAAGGAAAGATATCTGAACTGTTTTGTTCCAGCTCTTTTTTTATGAGTTTTTCAAACGTCATGCCCATAAAAGTACCAAAATCCAACATGCAGCATGTAAACCAATTGAGAACATCACCGCTGTTGAACCAATATCTTTTGCAGCTTTTGCCAATGGGTGTTTTTCAAGCGTAACCAAATCCACTACATTTTCAATGGCTGAATTAATTAATTCCACAATTAAAACCAAGATACCTGTCACAAGCAGTATCATCTTTTGAGTTAGTGAGGCATCGATAAGAATAATCCCTGCAATAATAAACACCGCACATAAAAGCTCAAGTTTAAATGAACTCTCTGTTTTAAGTGCATGCACTAAACCACTTAACGCATACTGTGTGTTTTTAAAAAGGTGATATTTAGGTTTGTTGTTCATACTTAGTCTCTTTTGTATAAATCTTTATAATATTTTTTCCAACGTTTATGTTGCCAAAACCAGAATTCTGGTCGCTGCTTAATCTGTTTTTCGATTACATCTGCTTGCATTTGTGTCAGCTCTTTGATGGGATCGTCGGTTTTAAACTCAATCTTTGTTGCATCTAAAGCATCATGAACTTTTATTGTATAATCTCGTAAATCATTACATTGAGCAAACAGAGGTATAATAACCGCATCAAACTTCAAGGCCAAACGTGCAGTGGCATCTGTGGCCATTACTTTTTTACCAAAGAACTCTATCTCAACCCCATTTTTCATGTGTTGGTCAATAGCAACTGCGACAAACTGTCCTTGCTTAAATGCTTTTAACATCCCTTTGGCAGCCACTTTTTTCTCAAGCATGATGATATTGTTTCTGTCTCTGGCTTTAACATACATATCATTAATCAAAGGGTTATCCATCTTACGATTTACAACGGCAAGCGTTCCATACTTTAAAGCCACATAAGGAATTGCAAGTTCCCATCCACCATAGTGTGCTGTTACAAAGATGATTTTACGATTGTTTTTTAAAGCATCTAAAATTACTTGTTCATTTTCAATGCTTGCTTTGGCTAAAAGTTTCTCTTTAGAGATTGATTGATTTTCAATAAATTCATACATATTAAACAGCAATGATTTATATGAAGCATAAATAATCTTCTCTTTTTGCTCTTGTGGCATGGTGTCACCATAAACCAAATCCAAATTCACTTGAGCAATATGAATGTGCTCTTTGTTGAACTTGCTTGCAAGCTTTGCAATACCTATGAGCATATATTTGAGTATAAAATTGGGAGTAATTAAAAAAAGCACTTTAAGCACTTGGTATAAATAGTATCTAAAGTACGTCTTCACTTAACAGTCCTTTTGCCATGGTAATAACCGCTTCTTCATCAATTTCATTGATAGAGAAATCATCTTTTTTAAGTTTAAATGGATTCACAACACTGTGTGATTCAATCACTCTGTTAATCGTTGTTGTGTATGTATTTCTGTATCCTGGGGTATTTCCAAAAAGCGTAATGGAAGGCCGGTTCAATGCCCAAGCCATATGAGTTGGCCCCGTATCATTTCCTATGAGTAAATCTGCTTTTGAAATCAATGCTTTAAGTTCATCAAGGCTGAGTTTAGGTGCCACTTTTGCACACGATTGACTGGCAATATACAGTGCAATCTTTTTCTCCTCTTCACTTCCCCAAATCACATAACAATTCTCTTTAATAGTGTTAATGATTTTAACAAATTTTTCTTTAGAGTACATTTTACTTGGCCAGCTTGCACCTATGACAAACAGCACTGTTTTACTCTCTTTTTCAATCAAATCATCCACTTTTTGTGAAGGTTCAAAATATAAAAACGGCTCTTTATTATGAAGTTGCTCAGTTGTGATTTCAAAGCCAAGAGGTTCACTTAAAACTTTTGCATTTCGCTCAATGACATTTTTATCGTATGCTATCTCTATTTTTGTGTTGTAAAAGAAACTTGCAAACCCTTCTCGTGTTGAGTGTTTTGAAAAACCTGCCACTTTTTTACCTAAAAGCTTTGAAACAATGGCCGATTTAATCAAGCCTTGGGCATCAATGACCAAATCATACTCTTGTTTGGCGTAACTGCGTACTTTTTTTATCTCTTCAAAGATTTTTCGTCTGTTTTTTTTAATACTTTTTAGGTTGAGCGTATAGACAGCATTGATATGCGGATGGTTTTGAAGCACCCCTTTAAAGGACTCTTCTACAATCCAATCAATAACAATATGAGGATAGTGTTGTTTTATAAATTGCAATGCCACCATCGCATGGATGATGTCACCCATGGCCGATAGCTTTACAATCGCTAATCGATTTATTTGTATCATAATAACTTTAGTTCTAAATTGCTTGGTAATTCTATTTTATCTAAGGTAGATTGTACTAAATAAGAGATTTCATCTGCTTTAATAATCAAAGCATTTGAGTTTAAAATATACTCATATTTTGTTCGAGAGTAGTCTTGGTTCAAACTGAGGTTCAAACTGATCATAAAACTGAGCCACTGCAAATCTTCTAATGAAGGCAATAACTCTTCATATGCAGCGATATCTTTTTGCTTGGGCAAGGTCTTTTTAGAGAACTTAATAATATGTGCCACAATCACTCTTGAAGTGTGTAAAAAATCATAACTTAAACCATTGAGGATAAAATCAAATGTATTATCATTTGATTTATAGAAGTTAATCGTATTTCCTATAGAGTGAAGCTTTGAAGCAATGATTAAAAAAACTTTATACTTCTCATCCAGATTATGCATGGGCTTTAATACATCAAAGATTTTTGCAGCATTATTCCCAAAATAAGCAGTCTGCTTTGAGTTAAGTTCATATCGGTCAAGCAAGCTTTTAACACTTGGGTTAAAGTTTGCAGGAAATCGGTAATTTGAAGTTCGTAAAAGGTCGGTTAAGTAAACACCTTCTCTTACACCAACTCCAGAAGTAATTACACGTTTGATTTCCAACTCTTTTAAAATCGTATCAAAGATAAACGTCCCTTCACAAATGGTGTCAAAACGATCTTTTTTGATACTGAGCTCTTTTAATGTATCGGTATCTTCAGCTTCAATGATTTTTTTAAACAGCGATTGGTGCTTCTCATACTTATACGTAAATCCATGCAACACATCCAAAGGATACTCTGTGAGGTTCATGATGGTTTTACTTAAAGCTCTGATGGTTCCACCAATGCCAACAGCCGTTGAAGGCACTTCGTTGTTACGAATAAAGAGTTTATCCATCTCTTTTAAGATGTACTCTTTCGCCCCTTTTCGGTCATTTTTAGTGAAAAAAAGCTCTTTCATTCGAACTGTACCAATATTCAGTGATACGCTGTCTTGGATTTTTCCCTCTTTAATAAAGCAAAACTCTGTAGAACCCCCACCAATATCAATCGTTACGAACTCATTTTGATGCAACAAATTCACTGCTGCTGTTCCACCATAATAGGCCTCTTTTTCACCATTGATGATTTTTATATTGAGCTTTAACTCATTTTTAACACGGTTTAAAAACTCTTTTGAGTTGGGTGCATCACGAAGTGCAGACGTTGCCACACACAAGATTTTTCTTGATTTTAAAGATTTGGAGATTTGTAAAAAGGATTTTAGAGAGTCAAAAGCTCTTTGCATCGGTACGGGTTGTAAGTTTCCATTGTTTTCATAACACCCTTCTGAGATTTTGACTCGACTTTTGGTTTCATTTAAAAGATGAAAAGCGAAACGACTGCTTTTTTCAAATACAACCATACGCATTGAGTTGGACCCAATGTCTATAACAGTTGTAATTTTTGCCATTAGTTCTCTTCTTCTTGAAGTTGCTCAAATTTAAATTTTAACTCTTCCATTGTTTCTTGGTTATCAGGATCAATAATAATACAATCAACTGGACAAACTTCCACACATGCAGGCTCTTCATAATGCCCTACACACTCTGTACATCTGTCAGAATCGATTACATATATTGGGTCACCCTCTTCAATTGCTAAATTCGGACACTCATCTCTACAAGCATCACATGCAATACATTCATCAGTAATCATTAACGACATGTTATTTCCTAATATTAAAAATTATTAACTCGATTTATAACCAAATCTAGTTTAATAATTCTTTAATTGTTTCAAATTTTTTGTAATTTTTGCAAACGAGCAAAATTTCGTTATTTTGGTAGATATATAGGGGTTTACAAATATGTAAAGCGGCATCCAAATCAAAGCTTCTCATAGGCCCTGCAAACAAAACAAAGTCATATTTGTGTGCATAAGCAAGTGAGAGTGCAACGGCACCTGGACTTCTGTATTTTATACTGTGGTCATACAACGTTTGACACAGCTTTGGAAACTTGTAACAACGTTCAAAAAGTGCCAGTTTTGGTTGTGTGTAATCATGAAACACATAAGAAGAATTAAACAAATGTATGAAGTTGGCTTTACCATCGGTTCTGTAAACAAGTTCACCACTGACTAAATTACACACGACTCCTGCGACAACTTCATTGTGCTGTTTAAGTGCGACTGAGGTCCCATAATAAGGCAGACCTGAAGTAAAATTATCACTGCCATCAAGTGGGTCTATAATAATTGTGTATTCATTGTCTGTTGAGGAAGGAATTGTTCCAGACTCTTCAGAATAAATCGTACCAAAAGATTGAAGATGTTTTACAAAAATGGATTCTGCTTTTAAATCCATGTTTAAGGAGTTATCACCACCCTCTCCAATAGTATTGGAGTAAGTGTAGTCTGCTTGAGTTATATGAGTGGTGATATACTCATATAACTCTTGATTTGCTTTTATACATGCTTGAATAAAAGCATTCATGACTAAGAGAGTTGCTTTACAATCTCTGCAGCAGCATCTCGTCCATCAGCTGCAGCAGTTACAGCTAAGTGTGCACCTCGTTGACAATCACCACCCGCATAAATTTTTGGGTTTGATGTCTTAAAGTTATTAGTTACAATTCCACCCCAAGCATTGGTTTCAACCTTTGCTTCAGCTAAAAATGCAGGTACTTCAGGAGAGAATCCTAAAGCTAAGATAACCACATCAGCATCTTCAATAAAATCGCTGTCTTTAATGACTTCAACTCTTTGTCGTCCAGATTCATCGGGTTCACTCATGGCTGTTCGTAAAAGTTCTACACCAACGACTTGGCCTTTTTCAACTTTAATGGCTTTAGGGCTGACATTAAACATAAATTCAACACCCTCTTCTTTTGAGTTCACTACCTCTTTTTTACTTCCTGGCATGTTTGACTCATCTCGTCGATAAAGACATTTAACGCTTGCTGCGCCCTCTCTTACAGAGCTTCGTACACAGTCCATAGCAGTATCTCCACCACCAATAACTAAAACGTTTTTATCTTTTACATCCACAAAATTTTTAGGTTTAGCGCCAAAGTTTCGTTTTTGAATTCCCGTTAAAAAGTCAATTGCTAAGTGAACGTCTTTGGCATCTTCACCCTCGATTTTTGCATAGTTACTTTTTGTAGCACCTATTCCTAAATAAATCGCATCGAACTCTGATTCTAACTCTTTAAATGTTTTATCTTTTCCAATTTCACAATTTAAGTGAAGTGTCATTCCTGCCTCTTGTAACCACTTGATTCTTCTGTCAACCGCATTTTTGTCCAGTTTAAATCCAGGAATACCATATGTTAACAGTCCACCCGCTCTGTCAGCTCGTTCAAACAGTTCAACTTTGATTCCTTTTCTTAAAAGAAAAGTCGCCGCTGAAATCCCAGAAGGTCCTGAACCTATCACCGCCACTTTTTTATCGCTTGTAACTCCTGGAAACTTCGGTGTCATACCTGCTGCAAATGCTTTTTCATTGATGTGTGCTTCTACTGCACCAATGGCAACCGCACCATGACCTGTGTTAAGTGAACATGCACCTTCACACAATACGTCATGAGGACAAATTTTTCCTAAAATTTCTGGGAATGGAGATGGTTCATTTGACAAAGCAAATGCCAACTCTAAATTGTCTTCTGCTCGTTGTTTTAACCAAGCAGGGATAAAGTTATGCAATGGACACTTTGAGTGGCAGTATGGGTCTCCACACTGCATACATCGGTCTGCTTGCTCTTTACTCTTGTTTCGACCAAATACTTCATATACTTCGTCATAATCTTTAATTCTCTCTAAAACGTTTCGTTTATTTGGAGTGGCTCTATCAATATTTGTAAAGTTTAACATATTAATCTCCTTCTTCCGGATTCAATGGTAACACCGTCATATTTTTAGGTTTTACCAGCCAGAAGTTTCTGATTTCCGATCGGAAATTCTCTAAAATTTCAATTGCTCTTTCACTTTGAGTTTCATTGACATAATCTATTAATAATCGTTTTAAGAACAATCTTTCTCTCTCTGTATCATCGGTATCAATTCGTACGGCTTCGATTAACTCTTGGTTCATTTTATCAACAAACATTTTATCTTCGTCATAAACAAAAGATAAACCACCTGTCATACCTGCACCAAAGTTTACACCCGTTCGACCTAAAATAGCAACGATACCACCTGTCATATACTCACACGCGTTATCTCCTGTACCTTCAACAACGGCCGTTGCTCCAGAGTTACGTACGGCAAATCGTTCACCCACAGCTGCTCGAACATAAAGTTTACCACCCGTAGCTCCATACAGACACGTATTACCTGCACCACCAAATTTTTCACCTTGGTGCATTGGGTTAATAATGATTTTACCACCATTCATCCCTTTACCCACGTAATCATTCCCAGATCCATTTAAGTAAAGGTTCATCCCTTTAGATAACAATGCTCCGAACGATTGACCTGCAATACCTGTAAGGTTGATGGTAATAGAGTTATCAGGAAGACCACAATCTCCATAATACTTCGCAATTTCACCTGAGATTAGCGTACCAAAACTTCTGTTGATGTTACTGATGGTTTCAGTTAATTTAATCGTACTGTTTGGTTTTTCAATTGTTCGGTGTACTTTTTTAAGCAACTCTTTTTCAAACTTGTTGTCATCAAAAGGCAGATTTGACTCTTTTTGACAGGTATCAATACCATCCACACGTCGTAATACATTTGAGAAATCAAATTTTTGTGCAAACTCATCATTAATAACTTTTAATAAATCACTTCGACCTACAATCTCTTCGATTGTTTTGTATCCCAGTTGCGCCAAGATATGTCGTACATCGTTTGCAATAAAATCAAAGTATGAAATCAATCGTTCAACGGTACCGTTAAAGTGCTCTCGTAAAAACTCATCTTGCGTAGCAACACCAACAGAACATTTGTTTGTATGACAAATTCTTAAAATTTTACATCCCAATAATGTCAATGCCGCTGTACCAAAAGCATACGACTCTGCTCCAAGAAGCGCTGCTTTAACCACATCCAGACCTGTTTTTAAACCACCATCTGTTTGTACATGGACAAACTCTCTTAAGTGGTTTGCTTTGAGTGCATTATGTGCTTCAGAAAGACCAAGCTCCCAAGGGTTACCTGTGTGTTTGATGGATGTTAATGGTGCAGCACCTGTACCACCATCACTTCCAGAAATGACAATTCTATCTGCATAGGCCTTGGCCACACCCGCTGCAATCGTACCAACACCAATGGTTGATACCAATTTTACAGTAATTTTAGCTTCAGGGTTAATCTGTTTTAAGTCAAAAATCAACTGCGCCAAATCTTCAATCGAGTAAATGTCATGGTGCGGCGGAGGTGAAATCAGTGTAACCCCTTCAACTGTATGTCTTAAAGTTGCAATCAGTGGTGTTACTTTATGACCTGGTAACTGTCCACCCTCACCTGGTTTAGCCCCTTGAGCAACTTTAATTTGGATCTCTTCTGCACTTCTTAAATATCCTGGAGTTACCCCAAATCGCCCTGAAGCGACTTGTTTGATCTTAGAGTTTTTCAATGTTCCAAATCGTGCTGGGTCTTCTCCACCCTCACCTGAGTTACTCATACCACCAATGGTATTCATAGCAATCGCCATTGCTTCGTGCGCTTCTGGTGAAATAGAACCACAAGACATCGCTGCAGTTGCGAATCGTTTGAAAATATCCTCTTTTGATTCAACATCATCTACATTGATTGGATCTCTGTCAGAGTTAAACTCAAAGAAATCTCGAATAAATTTTTTATCTCTTGTTTGAACAAGCTCTCTTAAACCATCAAAATCTGTGATGTCCTCTTTTTCAATGGCTTGTTTGTTATGCATTGCTCGTGTTGTTGCTGGACCATAATCATGGTATTCTCCACCATCAATATATTTATAAAATCCACCCAAGTCAAGCGGGAACATATGTTTTTGTTCATAATACGCATTGAAGTGTGTTTTTTCAATTCGTTTTTCAATGTCTTCATACGTTAAACCACATAAATCACTGTACGCTCCATTGAAACACTCTTCAACGATTTCATCACTTAATCCAATAACATCAAACAGCGCTGAGTTTCTGTACGACGCAATCGTAGCAATACCCATTTTTGACATGATTTTTAGAATACCCGCATTCACTGCTTTTTGTGTATTTTTTAAGACTCGTTGCATTTTAAATTTAGAGATCTCTTTTCTCTCATATAAAGCAACCGTAGTAGCAAACATCATGTATGGGTACATTGCAGTACATCCAAATCCAATCAATACTGCAGCCATGTGTGGGTCATACACTTCCCCTGTTACACATACAATTGAAACATTGTGTCGGATACCTGCTTTTAACAATGATTGATTCACATACCCCACAGCCATTGCCATTGGAATCAGTTTACAGGTCTCATTCACTTCTCGGTCATCTAAAATAACAATAGAGATGTCTTCATTTTTAACTGCATCAATTACTGAATCAGCTAATGCTTTTAATGATGCTCTTAAATCTTTCGTAAACACCGTAGAGAATGTTTTATTTCGAAAGAATTCATCGTATCGTGGATTTTTTTCATCACCAAACGATTTTAAAACATCAAACTTTTCTTTCATCAAGATTGGACTTGAAGATTTAAGTCGTCGTGCATACTCTGGTTTTTCATTTAAGATATTGTGCACTTTACCAAAACCTGTCTCTAAAGACATCACCAATTTTTCTCTGTATGGGTCAATTGGAGGGTTAGTTACTTGAGCAAATTTTTGTCTGAAAAAATCTGTAAAGTTTCTGTTGGCTTGTGAAAATGCTGCTAAAGGTGTGTCATCTCCCATTGATCCAACTGGTTCTTTTCCATCTTTTGCCATTGGTTCAATCACTTGGTCAATCACTTCATATGTGATATTAAACAGCTTTTGTTTTTTTTCTAAACTTTCAAATTTATACTCTTCAGTGTTCATAAATGATTCATCAATAAACTCTTGCAGATATTGCATGTCTTTATTCAACCACTCAGTATATTTTTGAGATGATTTTAAGTAATCATTGATGTCTTCTTCTTTTAATACTTGACCATGTTTTAAATCAAGTCCCATCATTTGACCCGATTGTAATCGACCTCGTTCAATGATATCTTCTTCATTTAAATCAAGCGTTCCATACTCAGAAGTAATGTACAATTTATCTTGTTTAGTTATGACATATTTTGATGGTCGCAAACCGTTTCGGTCAATCAAACAACCAATGTGCCGACCATCAGTTAATGATACGGCTGCTGGTCCATCCCATGCTTCCATTGCTGTAGAGGTATACTCATAAAATGCTCGTAAATCTGAGTCCATATGAGGGGCATTTTGCCATGGTGCAGGAATTAATGCACGTGCAGCTTTAAAGAAATCCACACCATTAACAATCATAAACTCAAACAAATTATCTAATGATGCTGAATCAGAGCTTCCTGTTTGTAAAATAGGTAACAATCGTTGAATCTCTCCATCGGTGAAAACGTCGGATTTAATTTGTTCGCTCTTTACAACTGTATTAAATCTGTTGGCATTAATTGAGTTGATCTCACCATTGTGTGCAATCGCTCTGAATGGTTGAGCCAATCGCCATTGTGGTAATGTGTTTGTTGAGAATCGTTGATGAAACAGTGCAAAAGAGATTTTAAAATCTTCATCTCTTAAGTCCATATAAAAGTGTTTGATATGCGTTGGCATAACAAGCCCTTTATATGCAATAACCTTTGAAGAAAAAGTTGGGATATAGAAATCTTTTTTGTCAATAAGTTTATGTTCACACTCTTTTCTTGTTAAATACAACAAGGCATCAAATCGTTTAGAAGACATCAATGTATTTGGTGTAACGAAAACTTGTACAATGTTAGGAAGAGACTCTAATGCTTGTTTTCCTAATGCATCTGTATCAACAGGTACTACTCTTGTCAATACAACTTTTAAATCATTCTTTTCACAGTACGATTTAAAAGTATCAATGTCTTCAATATCTTTTGCAAAAATCATCGCTACCGCGTATGTTTTTGGTAAGTCAATACCTCTTTCATTTGCAACTTTTCGCATGAAAGAATCAGGCATTGAAAGCAATAGTCCACTCCCATCTCCTGTCTTTCCATCCGCTGCAACTGCACCTCTGTGCATCATTCTCTCTAATGACGTAATAGCGTCTTCTAAGTTTGAATGACAAGGTTTGTTTTTAAGATGTGCGACTAATCCAAAACCGCAGTTATCTTTGAAAGAAGTTAATAAATCTAAATTACAACCCATCATTTTCCTTTTCATTTGTTTGGTATGTCAAAAAGTAGCAGATAGTATCTAAAATTTGATTAAATATTGGTTAAAAGCTGCTCGTTTATTATTTTATAAGAGTTGTCTCTTTTAATCAATATTGAATAAAAAATTAAAAATATACATTAATATATATAACATATCTCTCATTATTTTACAAATTTTCAAATTCAATTTTTTATACATAATAGTTACATAACTTTCCATTATAATTTTTTCATAACTAAAAAATCAACAAGGAGCAGTTATGAAAAAGTTAGTAATGGGAGCAGTTGCAGCAGCAGTTGTAGCAACCTCTTCAATGGCAGCAGAGTACACATTAAAGTTCTCTCACGTTGTTAGTGATAATACACCAAAAGGAAAAGCAGCAAGATTCTTTGAAAAAAGACTTGAAGAGCTATCGGGTGGAAAAATTGATGTTCAAGTTTATCCATCATCTCAGTTATATACAGATAATGCGGTGGTTAAAGCATTAAGATTAAATTCAGTGCAAATGGCTGCACCTAGTTTCTCTAAATTTGGTAAAATTGTACCTCAATTAGCACTGTTTGATTTACCGTTTATTTTCAACGATGCAGATCACTTACACAAAGTTCAAGATGGTGAAGTGGGTCAAGCACTTAAAGATATGGTTACAGAAAAAGGTATTGTGGCACTTGATTACTGGGATAATGGATTTAAACAATTCACTTCTTCAACGAAAGCTTTAATTGAGCCTAAAGATGCTGAAGGTCAAAAATTCAGAATTATGTCTTCTAAAGTACTAGAAGCGCAAATGCATGCAATCGGTGGTAACCCACAAATGATGCCATTCTCTGAAGTTTACTCTGGTTTACAACAAGGTGTTATTGATGCAGCTGAAAATCCAATTTCAAACATCTACACTAAAAAATTCCACGAAGTTCAAAAATACTTAACTGTTTCTGACCACGGTTACTTAGGTTACTTAGTTGTTATGTCTAAAAAATTCTGGAACTCATTACCAGCTGATTTACAAGCAAATGTAAAACAAGCAATGAAAGAAGCAACTGCTCAAGAAAGAATTTATGCACAAGAACTTAATGATTCTCAATTTGATGAAATCAAAGAGTATGCTAAGAAAACTGGAAAATTAGAGATCTTTACTTTAACTCCTGAACAAAAAGAGGCGTGGAGAAAAGCAGTAAGCAAAATCTATCCTGAATTCTATGATGAAGACGCAATCGGGAAAGACTTAATTGAAAAAACAATTGCTGCAGGAAAATAAAAGAGTCGTATGTTTAATATTTTAAATAAAACAGTAGGTTTTATCAACCAATCCATAGCTGCCTTCGGTATTACTGCCGGGGTAGCTGTCTCTTTTACAAACGTAATTGCCAGATACCTGTTTGATGCCTCTTTAACTTGGGCAAGTGAACTGAGTATTTTTCTCTTCTTATGGAGTGTCTTTTTTGGTGCAGCATACTGCTTTAAAAAAGATGCACACATCGCTGTAACTATCATATTAGATATTGTACCTACACCCATTGCGAAAGTGATGCTGGTTATTTCACATGTGATTACATTAACATACTTAGCCGCAGTTTCATTCTATGGATATAAGTATTTACAATTGGTTATTGACTTAGAAGAGCGTTCAGTTGACTTGGATATGCCTATGTGGATTATCTATCTTGTAATTCCAATCTCTTTTGCACTTGCAGCATATCGTGTAGGAGAAAGATTGGTAATTATTCTTAGAACACCTCACGAACTGATCACACAAGAGAGTGAAGCAGAAATGATTCTTGCTCGATTGGGTGAAAAAGGTGAAAATACAGAAAATAAAAACGTAAAAGAGTTAAATGATATGGTAAAAGATGTTGAGAAGAAAACAGGAGGTATGCTATGAGTAGTGTTGCAGTACTGTTCTCACTGTTTTTCTTCCTTGTTATTCTTGGAACACCAATTTCAATCTGTCTAGGGGTTTCAACTTTTGCAACCATGATGTTATTTACTGATATTTCTCCAATTGAAGTTTCGGCAATGATTTTCGAAAAAGTTGAACACTATTCATTAATGGCCATTCCTATGTTCATCTTAGCAGGTAACCTGTTAAGTAAGGGGAGTGCCGCGCAAAGGATTATTGATTTTGCGCGTTCAGTTGTAGGTCACCTTCCTGGTGGTCTTCCAATTTCAGCGATTTTCGCATCAATTATTTTTGCTGCTGTATCAGGAAGTTCTCCTGCAACAGTTGTTGCGATTGGTTCGATTATGTTTGGTGCAATTATGCAAGCAGGATACCCTAAAAAGTATGCCGTTGGTACAATTGCAACCGCTGGTTCGTTAGGAATTTTAATTCCACCTTCTATTGTACTGATTGTGTATGGGGTAACAGCAGAAGTCTCTATTGGTAAACTCTTCATGGCTGGGGTTGTGCCTGGTATCATGTTGGGTATCATGATGATGGTTGTTACTTATATTGGTGCACGACGATTAGGGTTTGAAAGAGAAGAGCCTCAACCATTTAAATACCGACTAAAAAAGATGAAAGACGCATCTTGGGGTCTGATGACAATTGTGATTGTTATTGGTGGTATTTATGGTGGTATCTTTACACCAACTGAAGCAGCAGCTGTTGCAGCAGCATGGGCATTTTTCATCTCTGTATTTGTTTACAAAGATATCAAAATATCTGAGTTTTTCCATACAGCGCTAGAGTCTGCAAAAACAACGGCAATGATTATGTTTATTATTGCTAACGCAATGTTATTTGCACACTTCTTAACCATTGAAAATATTCCTCAAGGGATTACTGAAGCATTGGTTGAAGCCAATGTCGATAAATATATGTTCTTGTTATTGGTCAATATCTTACTGATTTTAGCAGGTTCATTTATGGAACCAAGTGCAATTATTATGATTATGGTACCTCTATTACTTCCAGTTGCCGTGGCATTAGGGATTGACCCTATTCACTTCGGTATCGTAATTACAATCAATATGGAGCTTGGTATGGTTTCCCCACCTGTTGGACTTAACCTATTCGTTACGAGTGGTTTAACAGGTATGTCAATTAAAGACGTTATCGTTGCAGCGTTACCGTGGACAATGACAATTTTAGCAGGTTTATTACTTGTAACATATATTCCAGAAATTGCATTATGGTTACCAAACCTAATGTATGGTGGATGATAAAAAGACGACATTTACATTAACTTAAAAGGAGGTGCTAAAACGCCTCCTTTTTTTATGTTAACGCTTCTTCATCTTCTTTTTTAGGATTGAGTCTGTTGCGTTTAAACTCTAAATAAGGAGTGATGACATCATGACTTCGACGCACTGTAGTAAAATCTTCATTTTGAGTGATTTTTTTAATGATTTTTTCCATACTGATTAAATTGACAGTCTCCAACTCCTCTTCTAAAGAAACATATTTAGAAATCAATGTATCAAAAGCTTGATGTATTTCAAATGCCACGGCACCTTTATCATTGAGCATTTTTTTTATAAATACCCACGTATCAAACACTTTACTCCACGCTCTTTTTTGGCGATTTGTAATGCACAAATTGCTGATAATATATTTCCATTTATACAAAGCAAAATAGGCTTGATGACTACTCCAAAGCTCTTGAATCCACCAATCTTCATATTTAGGTAAGCCTGCAAACTCAGGTTTGTTTTCTGTTTTTATTGTCTCTAAGATTGACTCTATTAGTGTAGAAAACTGCAAAATCAAAATAGGAATTTTTACATTTAAAAGCCCAATGTCTTTAAGGTTGGCTTGTTTGTTTTTTTGTGTTAATGATGTAAACTCTTGTTTGATATCTTGATGTTTCTTATACAAATCAATATGACTTGAGATATTTAAATCCAAAGATTGAATGGCAATATCTATGAGTATATCATCTTCGATACAGATCTCTTCAGGTAATTCATCCAAAATAAGTGATGCTTCAATCTTTTGATCCGAATTGATTTCAATATTATTTTGCAAACGTATGTTTTGATGGTCAAAATATTTTTTTCGTTCAATGGCTGCTTCGATGCGCTCTTTTTCAGCCAGTTCCTCTTGATCTTGAGCCAAAAACTCTTCAAGCAGAGCTTTGTATTTTACCAACCTCTCCGATGTCTCTTCCAAGTTCGTTTCAGTTGCTGTTTTGGCAAGTCGTGTGAGTCTTCGTTCCCCAGACTCATGATCATTAAGTTGTCGTCGTTGTACGTCAACTCTCTCTTGAGCCTCTTTTATAAGATTTTCTAATGCAATGATACTTTTCATAACACTTCCAGTGCTTTTTTTATATTGTATCACAAATTAGACAATAGGTACAATTATTTCAAAACAGGCTCCTGTTTGGGTATTTTTTACTTTGAGTTTTCCTCTCATATTTTTTTCTACAATGATTTTTGACATATACAATCCAATTCCTGTACCATGAGAATCATCTTTGGTTGTAAAATAAGGTTCAAATATTTTTGATTTAGGAGAGACTTGAATGCCTCCTCCATTATCTTGAATCATCAAAATCATTGCATCATTCTCTTGCTTTAAAAAGAGATCAATTGTGGGATTTATCACCCTGTTTTGTATCAACACATCTTTAGCATTTGATACAATATTCAACACCACTTGTTCATACTCGTTTAAAAAAGTATTGAGTTTTGCTTTTTTGTCCACATCAATATTCACACTGATATTATTCTCTTTGAGAGCTGATCCAATAATGGTCATAACACTTTGTATGGAATCAAAGATAAGAAACTCCTCTTTCTCCTTTTTAGGCATGAAAAAGTTTCTAAAATCTTCAATGGTATGCGACATATACTCAAGGAGTCGGTCCGCTTCACTTGTTTTTGTTTGTAAAAACTCATTATCCAGTTTTCCCATGGTGTGTTTAAACTTGATGGCCATAAGCACAGAAGAGAGTTCTGAAAGAGGTTGACGCCATTGGTGTGCGATATTTGAAATCATCTCTCCTAATGCAATGAACTTGGATTTTTGAACCAAAATCTGCTCTTTTTCTCTGTTTTTAGAAAGCTCCTCTTGTACTCGAAGCCCTAAGTTTTTATTCAATTCAATTAAATCATCTGATTTTTTCTGTACTTTCTCTTTGTATTCATTGAAAAACTCTTCAATTTTTTGGCTCACTAAAATTGAAAAAACAATCGCCACAGAGAGAAACACAACAAATAAAAAAAGTGTTTGAAGCACTTGCTTTTTTACTTTGTTTTCTAAAACACTTTTTCGTTTTTCAATATCTTTTTCAATGTCATCTAAATAAATACCCGCTGCAACAATCCAGTTCCAATTGGGATAATATTTAAAGTAAGAGAGTTTTTGTTTGATCTCATTTTCAAAAGGTTTTTTATAGGCATATTGTGTAAATGCATCCCCTTTTTTTCGAATCAATCGTAAAAACTCTTCACGAAACTTTTTACCGTTTTCATCTTCATAATTTGAAGAGAGATATTTACCCAACAAATCGGGTCGGTTGGGATTGACCAACATTTTTGCAAACTTATCTCCCCCTTCAAGGTTTTCAACTTCATACACAAAAACATAGTTACTCTTCCCCTCTTGAAATGAGATATTATGTAAAAGTCGAACCATCTCCTCTTTGACATATTTTTCTTCTTCCGTTGAGGAGAGCGCTTTATAGTTGATGATGTCAATAACAACATCCACCTCTTTTTTAATGATTTGCTTTTGGGTGGTATAATAATCATTGACCAACTGCTTCATATCTCGGTCAAAATCTCCATAAGTATTTTTCACATAATAGTAGGAAATCGACGCGATCATAAGGGACATGATGATAATAAATACATAAATGATAAATTTTGAGACATTTTGTTCAGTAATAATGCGCATTTATTCTTGCTCGTTAACTTATTTTTTGGTATGATACCATAAGTTTTATCAAAAGGATTTTTAAATTGTTAAGTAAAGAGCTTATTGACCAGTTATCAAATTTTACTCTTTTGTATGTTGAAGATGAAGAGGGTATTCGAAACAATATCTTTGAGATTTTTCAAGATGTCTTCAAAGAGATTCATTTAGCAAAAAATGGTGAAGAAGCTTACAAAATCTACACTGAACAAAAACCAGACTTAATCATCACAGATATTCGTATGCCTAAAATGGATGGCATTGAACTCATTGAAAAAATCAGACAAACCAACTCGAAAGTACGAGTGATTATCTTCTCAGCGTATACCGACTTAGACTATATGCTCAAAGCGGCTGAACTGCACTTAGTAAAATACATCATTAAACCTGTTAATGAAGAGAAACTTGTGGATGCTTTAGAGAGTTTTTTAAACAGTTATGAAGGTACAAAAATCTATACCCTTATTCCTCAATGGCTTTTTGATGAAGGAAGAAGCACCATTAAGGGACCTGAAGAGGAGTTTATTTTAACCAAAAAAGAGACCAAGTTCTTAAAATTGCTTCTTAAAAAACACCGAATCATTACTTATGAAGAGATGGAAAACCTTATCTGGACGCATGAACATATCATGACACAAAATGCGTTGCGTCTGTTTATTAAAAACTTCAGAAAGAAACTGCCACCCAATATTTTAAAAAATGTTCAAGGAATTGGATACCAACTAGTTATCTAGAGGTATCTCTTGTTCTCTTACTTGCGTTAAACGATTCATATACGCATGCCCCAAATAGACAATGTAAAATACCGTAGAAAACAGCGCTATAAATGGAATCATGGAAATAAGATACAACACAATTGTTCGTACATGAAATGCATTCCCCTCTTTTGTTTTAATAAATGCCTCTTCATTTTTATTCATAATCGTTGACGTTACATCAAAATTCAATAACTTATAAAAAAAGTAGTAAAACGGTACATTCAATGCCACAATATTTAATACAGGGATAAAGTACAATGGTGCAAGAATAATAAAAAGCAAAATCATCACTAAAAAACTCTTTGCAAATATCCAAAGTGTATTAACAACATTTCCATACCCTTTAAACTCTAAGTTTTGATAGTGTCGTTGTTGCAAAACTTTTAAAATAGAGGGCGTTAAAAACCCAACCACCACTAAAGCGATAAACAAAGAGAAAAGCATCACGAAAATAGTTCCTAAGGTATAAACTAAAAACCCTACTAACCATGACGTAATAGAAAACTGTAAGAGATACTCTATGACCCCTTTACCAAAATAGGTCTCATTGGTTGTGGTTGTCACCATCTCTCCATTTTCCATTGCAATGTGTTGTTGTTGCACTTGCAGTACATGGTTTTGCATGCTGTCTAAACCAAAATCTGCAGCAGTAAAAAAGAGCACATACATTAAAATCAATGTAATAAAAAAGGGATACAACGCTATTTTTAAAATCGGTCTCGTAAAAAAATCTTTTAATGCCATTGAAAACAGTTTCATCTCACTCATCATTATCCTTTAAAAATCGTTCTTTATATTCGCATTTTTGGCACAGCTCTTCTACAGCTTGTTGGTTTAAAAACCCCTTTTGGATTTGTTTGACTCTTGAGCTGTTAAGTATATCCTCTAAAGTTTGTTCATGGATATTACCTAAATCAATAATGCCATCTTTATCCAAACAGCATGGAACCACTCTTCCTGAACTTAAAATACCAAAATGAGATTTCAAACCATAACAAAATCCATGTTTCAATTTGCTTTGTCCTTGAAGTGTTGGCCAATTAAAATAGTCATCAAAGTGAAAAAAGAGCTTTTTAGCAATTCTCAAACTTTTGGGTCGCTCTTTTTGAACATCACTAAAAGAGAGCTCTTGATTAAAAAATGCATTCGCATATGCAAAGACATTCTCATTGAAAAATTGAGCGCTTAAATCCTCATCAAAATTCCACAAACGAAAATTAATAAAAAGCTCTTTTTGCTGCTCTTGTACATAGTGTGCAAATTCGAAAATGGGTTGTAAATACTCTTGCAAAGACTTTTTATGCGAATTGGCATTATAAGAGTTTAACGAAAAATTGACTTGTCGTATGGCTTTGTGAGTTAGAAATTCAAACATGGAAGTGGTTAAGTTATTGGCTGTTGTGACAATATTCACCTTTAATTCATGCTTTAAACTGATGTCCAAATACTCTTTTAAATTACTCAATACCAGTGGGTCACCCACAATATGATAGGACAATTCATGCGTGAGCTTTTTTACTTGTGCATTGATGCTATCAAAAAGCTCTAAAGACATGGTTGTATTGGGCAATGTTTTAGGGGGACAAAATGTACATTTTAAATTACAAATATTGGTGATTTCAACATGAACTTTTTTAAACTTTTTTATACCACTTTCCTTTTATTCAATAGCTAAGATTATATCTTAAAATAAGTAAAGTTTGCTCCATAAAACACTTCATCACAATTTCAGAATATTTTAGAAATTCAAGCTCTACATAGGCATAATGTCACACTTTTTAAGCTTAATTAATATAATATTAGCCATTATATATTTCTTTAAGAAGAAGGCCAAAATGTTTTTAAATACACCAACTAAAACCCGTATACTTGTAAATATGGCGTTGAGTCAACTGGGGTTTGCTGCTATCAGTATTGTTGCCATACTGAGTGAACACGCAGTGGGAGCAATTATTGCAGTCAATGTTGCATTTGCCCTTGTGATTGCTTACACCAATTATGCTGCAATGAACCGAATCGTTGGAGGAATTGAAAGAGTCAAAGAATACATGGAAGATCTCATGGAATTTGTTTTTTATCGAAAAAATAAAGTTCGAAAAGCAATCTACATTAAAAATGATGACATCGGACTGATTTTACGAGAACTCAACGAATATGCAGATAAATTCAATGAGATGCGAAACAATGACATGCACGTATTGGGTGAAGTAGTCATTGCTTTAGATAAAGTTTCGCAAGGTATCTACAACACACGTATTCACTCTGATTCAAATAACTTTATGATTCACGCACTTAAAAAAGTGGTCAACCAAATGCTTGATACCACCGATCACAACATGGAAAAATTGGTTCAAATTGTCGAAGAATACACCAACAGTGACTACCGAAATCAAATGGATATCAACCCGATTTTAAAAGGGAAAATGAAATTAACACTTGAACGGATCAATCAATTGGGTCGAGAGCTTAATGAAAATGCACGAAAGAACCTTAAAAATGGTGAACTCTTAGAATACAACTCAACCACCATGAATCAATCGGTTGAGAACTTAGCAAGCAAAGCCAATGAACAAGCAGCATCATTAGAGCAAACTGCTGCTGCGGTTGAAGAGATTACTTCTATTACCAAAAACAATGCACAAAATGCATCCAAAATGGCCAACTTAAGTGAAGTAGTGAGAGAGTCTGTTTTAGAAGGTGAAAAACTCGCAACCAAAACAGCAAATTCGATGGATGAAATCAATGAACAAGTTACTGCGATTAATGAAGCCATTTCAGTCATTGATCAAATCGCATTTCAAACCAATATTCTATCCCTGAATGCGGCTGTTGAAGCAGCAACTGCGGGGGAAGCAGGTAAAGGGTTCGCCGTGGTTGCACAAGAGGTTCGAAATCTTGCTTCAAGAAGTGCTGAAGCAGCCAAAGAGATTAAAGAGATTGTGGAGAATGCAACCCTTAAAACCAATGATGGAAAAGATATCTCTGATGAAATGAGTCAAGGGTATGAAAATCTCAATAAACTCATTACGCAAACCATTGATTTAATCAAAGATGTCAGTAACTCATCCAAAGAGCAACTCACAGGAATTGAACAAATTAACGATGCCGTTACCATGCTTGATAGAGTAACACAAGACAATGCACACGAAGCTAACAATGTTTCAAGTATTGCACAAGAGACGCTTGAAATGGCAAACTTACTTGTAGCAGATGCAAAAAGCAAAAAAATATAAAAGGGTCAACAATGCAAGGTAAAGAGACAGTATTAGAAGATTATGCTTTTTTAGTCAGTGAAACGGATGAAAAAGGAAATATCATATTTGCTAACGATGATTTTTGTGAAATTGCAGAATACACAGTAGATGAACTTATTGGAAAACCCCATAGCATTGTACGACACTCTGATATGCCAAAAGTTGCTTTTAAAGACCTCTGGGATACTGTAAAAGCAGGAAAAGTTTGGACTGGATATGTAAAAAATGGTACCAAATCGGGTGGATATTATTGGGTATTTGCTACTGTTTTCCCTACAACCACTTCAGAAGGAAGCAAAGGCTATCTTTCATGCCGAAGAAAAGCAAGCAAAGAAGAGATTGAAGAACATGAAGCTTTGTATCAAGAGCTTAAAGCCAAAGAGTAAAGCTAGGCTTTACTCTTTTATCGACTCTTTTTAAGTCTGTTTTTTTCTTTATAATAGATAAATCCTAAGCCTAAAAATGCAAACGTACCAACCATATATAAAAAATCTATAATCTCCATAATCTTTCCTCATTCATAATTTTAATAATATTATAAAGACTTTAAAATAATATTTATTTGATTCTAATCAAAAAAAATAATTTTTCTTGCTCAAATATTTAAAGGAATATTAATCTTGCAATTTAACTGCAAAATTAGTATACTCTTTAATAAAATTATGTTAATTTTCTTAAATAAGACAATTTTAGTCCTAATTTAAAAAGGCGAAAAAATGGCGAATAAAGAAGAGCTACAACAAATACTGCATCACGACTATGAATTGGGGTTTGAAACTTTAGTTCAAAGTGAAACTTTTGCAAAAGGTTTAAATGAAGAGGTCATTAAAGCTATCTCTGCAAAAAAAAATGAACCACAATGGCTTTTAGAGTTCAGGCTCAAAGCTTATAAGAAATGGTTGAGCATGAAAGAGCCTACTTGGGCAAACCTGAAATATGCCAAAATTGATTATCAAGATATCTCATACTTTTCAGCGCCTAAAAAACCTTTAGACTCTTTAGATGAAGTTGACCCAGAGATTTTAAAAACATATGAACGTTTAGGTATCCCTTTAGATGAACAAAAACAGCTTGCAGGTGTAGCAGTGGATGCAGTGTTTGATTCAGTATCAGTGAAAACCACTTTTCAAAAAGAGCTTGAAGAGTTGGGCATCATATTTTGTTCTATTTCAGAAGCTGCCAATGCACATCCAGAGATTTTAAAAAAATATCTGGCTTCTGTTGTACCTGTGGGAGATAACTTTTTTGCATGTTTGAACTCTGCAGTATTCACCGATGGAAGTTTTGTATATATTCCACCCAACACGCGTTGCCCAATGGAATTATCAACCTATTTTAGAATCAATGCATTAAACACAGGACAGTTTGAACGTACACTGATCATTTGTGATGAGGGTTCCTATGTTTCATACAATGAAGGGTGTTCTGCCCCTTCACGAGATAACAGACAACTTCATGCCGCTGTCGTTGAGCTTGTTGCATTAAAGAACAGTCAAATCAAATACTCCACAATTCAAAACTGGTATCCTGGGGATGACACCGGTAAAGGGGGAATTTTAAACTTCGTAACCAAACGAGGCTTGTGTGCAGGTGAAAATTCAAAAATTTCATGGACACAAGTAGAAACGGGCTCTAGTTTAACGTGGAAATACCCATCGTGTGTTTTAAAAGGAGACCACTCCGTGGGTGAATTTTACTCTGTGGCAATTTCATCACGTGCACAACAAGCCGACACAGGTACTAAAATGATTCATTTAGGAGCCAATACCAAATCAACGATCATCTCAAAAGGTATTTCGGCCATGAACGGTGTGAATGCGTACAGAGGATTGGTTCGTATGAGTAAAAAAGCACACAATGCACGAAACGTTTCACAGTGTGACTCCTTGCTTATTGGAAACCAATGTAAAGCACACACCTACCCTTATCATGAGATTAAGAACATGAGTGCACAAGTAGAACATGAAGCAACCACCTCTAAAATCTCAGATGAACAACTCTTTTATCTCAATCAAAGAGGAATCCAAGAAGAGGATGCCATTGCGATGATTGTGAATGGTTTTTGTAAAGAGGTATTAAAAGAGTTGCCAATGGAGTTTGCAGCTGAAGCAAAAGAGTTACTCAGTATCTCTTTAGAGGGAAGTGTAGGATAAAATAATGAAAGAGGATATGATGTTAAAAATAGAAAATTTAAAAGTAAATATCAATGATAAAACCATATTAAATGCCCTTGACTTAGAGATTAAAGAGGGTGAAGTGCATGCCATCATGGGAATGAACGGTGCAGGGAAATCCACACTGGTTAAAGCCATCAGTGGACATTATGATTGTGAAATCGTTGAAGGCACTATGCAGTTTAAAGACAAAAACTTGTTTGAAATGGATGTCAGCCAAAGAGCCAATGAAGGTATTTTTATGAGTTTTCAAAATCCTGTGGAAGTACCTGGGGTTAATAACAGCTACTTTTTAAAAACTGCCATCAATGAAAAACGTTCATATTTGGGTGAAGAACCTATGGATGCCATGCAGTTTTTAAAACATGTTAAAGAGCAAACCTCGAAGTATGAAATTGATAATAAACTTTTACAAAGAGATTTAAATGAAGGCTTCTCAGGTGGTGAAAAAAAACGAAATGAACTCATTCAACTTTTGCTTCTCAATCCTGATTTAATCATGCTTGATGAGATTGACTCAGGGCTGGATGTGGATGCCATTAAAACCGTAGCCAATGTTATAAATGGCATGTTAGATGGTAAAAAATCAGTGCTGATGATTACACACTATGATCGACTTTTGGAGTTGATTAAACCCGATTTTGTACACATCATACATAATGGAAAAATTGTTAAAACGGGTGATTATAAACTGGCACTTGAACTGGATGAAAAAGGGTTTGAAGGAATAGGAATAAAAGATGAAACTCAGTGATATAAAAACAATTATCTTACCTGATAAAAACGATGAAGAGTTCAGAAAAATTGAGCTCTCATCTCTTTATGAGCATGAGTTTAAAAAGCATGTGCAGTTTAAACTCAATGAAAACACCTCTATAATTACCACTAAAGATGCCTATACTAATCGACTCTTTGAGTGGGTGAGAGGAGTGAATGATAAGCAAGAGGTATTACGCATCACACAACAAAGCAGTGAACCACTGGTTTTAATGTATGAATTAAAAGAGGATGAAACCCTACTCTCTCACTCTTTGAAAATTGAAGTAGCAGACAATATTAAAGCCTCTGTGATTGAACTTTTTAAAACACAAGCACAAAACAGCGCTTTTTTAATCAATCGTGAGTTTAATCTTGAAAAAAACAGTCAACTCGTCTATGCCAAAATTCAAGAGATTCAAACAAGTAACAATATGGTTTATAATATAACCTTAGAACAAGATAACAGTTCATATTGTCAAATCAACGCCTTTGAGTATGGAGATGGATATACCCTCAATAACTATATTAATGAACTCAATGAGCCTGAAGCCAATTACAATTTAAATGCTTTGGTCAAACTTCACAACAGTTCAACGGTAGCAAATCTTATAAGAACCATTCATAACAACGAAAGTTGTTTAAGCAATATCAATGTTAAACACTCATTAAATGATGCTTCAACGGCTATTTTTAAAGCAAAATCGATTGTAAAAGAAAAAGCTTTGTATACCAAAGCATTTCAAAGTTCCAATACACTTTTACAAAGTGATGATGCCACTATTTTTGCGCAACCTCATCTGGAAATTGCAACGGATGAACTTGAAGCAAGTCATGGTGCAACTACAGGTGCATTAAACAAAGAGCAGCTGCTTTACTTACAAAGTCGAGGTATTAAACAAGAGCATGCAAGCAGAATATTACTCGATGCTTTTGAAAAAACCATTTATGAAAATATTAATAATCAGAAAGTCAAAGAGTATGTACTGCAACATCAAGGAGTTTATCATGTATAAAAAGGATTTTCCTTACTTTAAGAACTCCAACGTTGTCTATTTAGACAATGCAGCAACGACTCAAAAACCACAAGCAGTTATTGATTCACAAGTAGAGTATTACGAACACTATTGTGCCAATACCCACAGAAGTAACTTTGGCGATGCCAACAAAGCCACACAAAAGTATGAGAATGCACGAAAACACTTAAGAAGTTTTATTAATGCCAGTAAAAATGAAGAGATTATTTTTACAAAAGGGGTGACTGAGTCCATTAACTTTATTGCCCACTCCTTTGCAAATTCATTTGATACGGTGATTATCTCATCACTGGAGCATCACTCCAATATTGTACCTTGGCACATGCAAGGAAGAACATTGCATAAAGGATTGGAAGTCGTAAAATATACCTCTGATTTGGACTTTGACTTTGAAAACTTTGAAGCACTTTTACAAAAATATCCTAAGGCTTTTGTCTCAGTCACACACATCTCAAATGCGTTTGGAAAAATCAATGATTTAAAAGCCATCATAAAGCTTGCCCACAAATATGAGGCGGTAGTCCTTGTCGATGGGGCGCAAAGTTTGGCACACATGGCTATAGATGTGCAAGCATTAGATGTGGATTTTCTAGCCCTGTCTGCACATAAAAGTTTCGCTCCTACAGGAGTGGGTGCAGTGTATGTGAAAGAGGAGCACCTCAACAAACTCTTACCGTATCAAACAGGGGGTGCAACCATTGACAAGGTTGACTTTGAATCGTCAACTCTGCTTGATTCCCCTTATAAATTTGAAGCAGGTACACAAAACATTGCAGGTGTGATTGGTTTTTCTCAAGCACTGAGTTATATTGAATCTGTGGGATATAAACAGATACAAGCTTATGAAGAGGAGCTGTATGCTTATTTGGATGAACAGTTGCATACCATTGAAGAAATAAAATTTTACAACAGCATTCAACATGCCATTGGCAGTCGAAGCTTTAATATCAAAGGTATTGTTCATGATGACATTGGCATACTATTAGATAAAATGCATATTGCCGTTCGAGTAGGTCATCATTGTGCACAACCCATTATGAAAGCTTTGGGTATCAAAGGAACCATTCGTGTTTCCATCGCTTTTTACAATGATAAAGAAGATATTGATCAATTCATCACTGCACTTAAAAAAGCCATTGCCATGTTAAAAGGATAGAGTATGAGTATTCAAACAAAATTGGAAAACTATAAAGAAAATTTGGCTTTCTTTGAAGATGAACTGCAAAAATATGAGTTCATCATTGACTTAGGTAAAAAACTGCCCCCATTTGATGAAAAAGAGCAAAAAGATGAAAACTTGGTTCAAGGGTGTACCTCACAAGTCTGGCTCATATGTGAGCAAAAAGATGACCGACTCTATTTTAAAGGAACCTCGGATGCCGTCATTGTCAAAGGTTTAGTCTATATGATCTTAGATATTTTTTCAGGTGCAACCATACAAGAACTTCAAGAGGTCAATATGGATATTGTGCAAGAACTTAACTTAAGTGAAGTCATTACACCCAATCGTCAAAGCGGGGTGACAGGCATGATAAAAAAAATAAAATCGTATGCACTTTTACAAGGAGCCTAATATGAGTGAACTGTTTAATACCAAAGAGATAAAAGAGAAAATCATACAAAAACTCAAAAATATTTATGACCCAGAAATTCCTGTGAATATCTATGACTTAGGGTTAATTTACTCTATTGAGTTGGAAACAAAAGAGAATTATCTGCACTGTATAATTGACATGACATTGACAAGTCCCTCATGTCCTGTTGCAGATGCACTGGTGGATCAAGTGCAATATGTGGCACAATCTGTGGATGAAGTGGATGAAGCAAGGGTCAATTTGACGTTTACCCCACCTTGGGATAAAAGCAAACTCACAGAAGAAGGAAGAGAGATGATGATTTTAAGTGGGGCCATTATATAATTTTTAAAATCTACAAGGAGTTTTTTAATGTCTAAAAAGCAATATGTCATTGGCGATGTACATGGTGAATACAAAACACTGTTGGCACTCATTGAAAAACTTCCTACAGAACATGAACTCATTTTTGTGGGTGATTTAATTGACCGTGGTCCCAAATCCAAAGAGGTGGTTAACTTTGTCAAAAAAAACTTTTATGCCTGTGTTTTAGGCAATCACGAGAAACTTATGCTCGATGCCAGCGAAGCCATTATTAAAGTCTTTTTGAACAATGAAGCGCTTCCCTACTCAACTTCACGATGGCTTCAAAATGGAGGAAAAGAAACTCTTCAATCCTATGATTTGATTGAAATCGTGGGTGATACGATTCTAAAAAGCAATAACCAAATTGCCTTATATGATTTTATAGAGGATGTCAACTGGTTTAAAAGCCTGCCTTTATACATCAAACTCAATGCACACAAACAAAACAAACGTGTTGTAATCACGCATGCATCATGTGCAAATGTGTGGCACTTTCATGATGATGAGAGCAACCAAGAAACCTTTGAAGAGTATGCTCTTTGGAACCGCAAAAATCCACGAGAAGATGTTGATGTTTTTAATATCTATGGACATACACCTGTAGAAAAAATTAAGTTGAACCAACACTATTTAAATATTGATACAGGATGCACTTATGGTTTAGAAAATGACTTAGGAGAACTCAGTGCTTACTGTATTCAAACAGAAGAAGTCATTCAACAAAAAAGAGTTCGATAAAAGAGTCTCTATTTCCAAGTGTTACATTTAAATAATTTTTAGATACAATAGAACATCTCTACCTTGGGGTTAATCTTGATGCAGCAATTAAGAAATAATTTTTTATCGTTTATTGATGTCATTCGTGCATCTTTTATCTCGTTAGTACCTTACTATGTCTTATACTCTTTGGTTATTTTAAGTGTGGAGCTTCAAAAACAGTTTCATTTTTATAACTCAATACTCACTTTAGAGGCTTCAACCAACTGTATTGAACTCATCAGTGCACTTTTACCCCTGCTTTTGAATTTAACCATCACTTACCATTTAGTAACAGGATATTACACCCGTATTGATAGACTGCTGACGATTATACTTTCATTGATTATTTATCTCTCAGTTGAATTATTAGTACATAACACCAATATAAAGCACTATTTTTTACCTGAGTCTATCCTATTAGCAATGCTCGTACCTTTTTGTACAACATGGTCTTTATCTCAAATTTTAAAACTTCTTAAGCAATATGAAAAAAAGCTGAGTTCTCTTTTGACCAACAACATCGTCACTATGATTATCTATATCATTCCCTTTGCTTTGACTTTTTTTATATTGACATTTATTTTAACGGCTTTTCATATCTATACCTATATTGAAACCAGTTTTTCACTGACTCATCTTATAGACCAAGGAGTGCTTCTTTTTTTAAGAACATTGGTCTCTAGTTTTATTTGGTTTTTTGGAATACATGGTGTTAATTTCTTCGATACTTTGGTTGATGTGAGTTTTCTTAAGCACTTTATGTTTCCAAACTTCACTTATGAAGAATTCTTTAATACATTTATTGTCTTAGGTGGTTCAGGAGCTGGTCTGTCTCTTGCCATTGCTATTTTATTTTTTTCAAAAGATAAACATACCTCTTTTATAGGAAAGATGTCACTTCCTTTTGTTGTGTTTAATATCAATGAAATACTGATTTTTGGAATACCCGTTTTTATGAACTTTACACTTATCATTCCATTTATTATAGTGCCTTGTATCAATTTTATATTGAGCTATTTACTTTTAAGCTATACTGATTTTATTACTTTCAGCAATGGCTACATTCCTTGGACCACACCTGCTTTGTTTAATGTCTATTTTTCTACAGAAGGAAACTTTTTAGCCGTACTTTTCCAACTGGGACTCATTATACTGGGTACGCTTGTTTATATCCCTTTTATAAAACGATATACACACTCACAAAGTTCCACAGCCCTTTTAGATAAAATGTCCAGAAAATATAACATCACAACATCGATTGAAGCACAAAAAAGTATCAAATTTCAAGAAGCACAATCGCTATTGATTAACGCTCATTACAAAGTTAATAAAATCGTTGATACAATAAACCAAAACAATTTACTGCTTTATTATCAACCTAAAATTGATATTAAAAACCACAATTGTAGTCATTTTGAAGTTCTGATTCGTGTCAAACAAGATGATGGCAGTATCACAGGACCAACTTTTATTTTAGACATTGAAAACTCAGGCTTAGCACCTATTCTTGACATTTGGGTCTGTAAAGGGGTAAAAAAAGATCTTGATACATGGGCAGAAGCTGGATTTTATCCTCATGTCTGTATCAATCTGTTCCCTCACACACTTGAAGATGCGAACTATACAGAGCAAATCATTGATACACTTAAAGGTTATACTGTCGGTTTTGAAATAATTGAGCGACGTTCAGCTTTGAATCAAAACATTTTAAATAACCTACAACTTCTTAAAGAAAATGGGTTTAAAATCTCTTTGGATGATCTGGGTGTAGGTTATACAAACTTTTCAATGCTCTATGAACTTCCATTGGATGTTGTGAAAATTGATAAAAGAGTTATTACCTTTACGCAAACATCAAAGGGACTGAAACTCTATACAGATATTTGCCAACTCTGTGCTAATCTAAACCTAGAAATTGTTTTAGAAGGTATTGAGACGAAAGAAGAGTATGACCGATTAATCAATCCATATGTGAGTTACGTTCAAGGGTGGTATTATTCAAAAGCGATTCCATTTAATGAAGTCCAAACCTATTCAAAAAATTTTAACCAAACACAAAAAAAAGAGTAACGATATCATGTTTCAAAAAGAGATACAACTACAAACAAAGCCTCGTGGATTTCACCTCATAACCGATGAGATTCTCAATGCCCTTGATATATCCAATGTAAATGTTGGGATGCTCAATATATTTTTAAAACACACCAGTGCAAGTCTGAGTATCAATGAAAATGTTGAACCAGAAGTTCGAAAAGATTTAGAAAACCTTATGAATGAACTGTGTGATGATAAACCGTACTACCAGCACACCTATGAAGGCAATGATGACATGCCAGCTCATGCTAAATCTTCACTTTTAGGTGTCTCTTTAAATATTCCTATCAGCAATGGAAAGTTAAACTTAGGAACATGGCAAGGCATTTACTTAAATGAACATAGAAACTATGGAGGTTCAAGAAAAATTGTACTGACTGTTATGACATAAACAAATATACAATTTGTAAAGAAAGTGTCAAGAGTTTGTCTGTTACCATATTGACAAATATTATGTATAATTTGACAATTAATAACCACCCCATTATATTAGGAGTTTAAATGAAACTGTACGCCCCTTGGGAGAAAGCGTTTAAAAAAGTATCAACCCCATTTGAGGAGTTTTTACATGCACAAACAACAACCGGTTTAATCTTAATGATTATGACCATATTGGCACTAATACTGGCCAATTCACCACTGTATGAGTCATATGCACACTTTTTTCACATGAACATTGACTTTAATGTAGGTTCTTGGGCACTCTCTCACTCCTTGCATCATTGGATCAATGATGGACTGATGGCCATTTTCTTTTTTATTATTGGTCTTGAAATCAAACGAGAGATTACAGCTGGTGAACTTTCAAACATCAAAGTAGCCATTTTACCTATTCTTGCAGCCATTGGTGGTATGGTTTTTCCTGCAATAATTTACTTTGGTTTTAACCAAGGAACACTAGGTGCAGATGGGTGGGGTGTGCCTATGGCAACCGATATCGCATTTGCTATCAGTGCTTTGGTACTTTTAGGTAAAAGAGTTCCTACTACGTTAGTTACGTTTTTAGTTGCATTGGCCATTGTAGATGATTTAGGGGCAGTATTGGTCATTGCTCTTTTTTATACGGACACCATTAACATGATTCCATTAGGTTTAGCAGGTGTGATGTTAGGAGTTATGATTATCTTTAACCGATTTGGTATTCATATGATTTTGCCGTACTTTATTGTGGGTCTGTTTATGTGGTTTTTTATGCTTGAATCAGGTGTTCATGCCACTATTGCTGGAGTTCTTGCAGCATTAGCCATACCTTCAACACCTAAACGAGCTCCAGAAAGTTTTACTCAAGACACCATTCATTTACTTGAAGAGTATGAAAAATATCCCGTACAAGAGAACCATCAAATGCATGAAAAACAAAAAAAGATTCTTGATAACATCAAAGATAAAATTGACGAAGTGGGAACACCAGCAGCCAGACTGGAACACACGCTTCATCTGCCAGTAGCTTTAATCGTTATTCCTATTTTTGCCCTTGCCAATGCAGGGATAAAAGTTGATTTTGGCTCAATTGGTTCTACCATTTTAGAACCTGTCTCTTTAGGAATTATCACAGGACTTATCTTAGGAAAAGTCATTGGCATCTTTGGGGTATCATGGTTGGCCATTAAACTTAAAATTGCTGAACTTCCTAAAGGAAGCTCTATGAGTCAAGTCTTTGGTGTGGCTTTCTTAGGTGGAATTGGTTTTACCATGTCTATTTTTGTTGCAGAACTTGCTTTTGTTGGAAATCCTGAACTGATTTTTCAAGCCAAAGTGGGAATTTTAACAGCCTCACTTCTGTCTGGATTGTTTGGATATTTTTGGTTACGAGCTGTTGGGAATAAACCGAGTCAAATATGAAAAACAGACACGTTCTTTTGATTGAGGATAACCTCGAACTGCAAACACTTATTTGTAATTTTTTAAAAGATTATAATTACACGTGCAGTGCATATTCTCAACCTTTAGAAGCGTTAAAAGAGTTCGAAACGAACCATTTAAAATATGCCATTATCATTTTAGACTTGGGCCTTCCTAGAATGGATGGTTTTGATCTTTTTAAGAAAATAAAAGAGATAAAAAATACCCCCATTATCATCTCCACTGCACGCGATGATATTGGCAATAAGATATATGGTTTTGAATTGGGTGCTGATGATTACCTCTCCAAACCGTATGAGCCAAGAGAGCTTGTTCTTCGAATTGATGCCACCCTTAAACGTTATACCAATGACGATGTTCTTGAAATGGATGAACTGCTCATTGATGTGAATAATAAACGTGCCTTTTTAGAAGAGCAAGAGATAGAGTTTACCAAAATTGAATCAGAGATATTTTTTATGTTCATCAAAAACATCAACAAAGTGGTCTCACGAGAAGATATTGTCAATCAAACCTCTTTAAAAAATGATACAAAAAACCGAACGATTGACATGCACGTGAGTAACATACGATTTAAAATCAACGATGACTCAAAAGAGCCAAAGTATATAAAATCAGTTTGGGGTATAGGGTATAAATTTATTCATGACCATTAGACAACGACTCTACATTGCACTTTCATTGATTTTATTGATTACCATGTTTATTATTGGGGTATTTTTTTACTCCATTTACAACCTCAATGAAATACACATGTCTCAAAACCATCGTTACGACCAAATACGTCGTGTTGAAAAACTCAAAGAGTATAACAACTCGTTTTCGTGGATTGTATTAGATATCATCACCGATTATGACAAAGTCAATGTGGTCAAAGAGCGACTGCACAAAGCAGATACTCTTTTTAAAACCCTACATTTACAAAAAAAGCAGACCATTGAAAACTCAGAATCTGTGAGTGAAAAAGAGAATTTAAAGTTGATTTTTTCCTACTTCGAAAAGATGGAAAAAGCGATTAAAGTAGAATTATTTGCACACGTCTTGGTTAAAAAAGACTCTACGACTTTCATCTCTTTTCATCAAGCATTTGATGCATTAAACCAACAAACCAATTTGCTCTTAATTCAAGAAATAGAGTACTTACAACAACAACTCAATAAAACCGAACAGAGTCGAAACCAGTTTATTGATACCATTAAAATAGAGGTTGTGATACTGCTTTTTCTTGCCTTTACTGTCTCATTTGTCATTGCTTCTAAAATCATCAAAGAGACCAAAGATAAACTGGACAAACTCAACAAGGGTGTACTGCAACTATTTAATGATGATGAAAACAGCATTAAAGTGGATATTGGGAAAAACAATGAACTCAGTGAAATCACCAATAATCTGAACTCCTATTTAGAAAAACAAAGTGCCATTATTCACTCACGAGAGGAGCTTTTAAGAAACATCAGTCATGAGTTAAAAACGCCCATTACCAAAGGAAAATTCCTAGTAGAGAGTCTCAAAAAGAGTCTTCACAATGTTGAAATAGAGAACATCAACAAAGTATTCATAGACATAGAAGAGCTTACAAGTAAACTGCTTCAAAGAGAGAAACTCAACTTTGCAACCATCAATGCTTCAAGCTTTAAAGTCAGCAGTTTGATTTTAGAATCGCTTTCAAAACTCTCTATTGATGATGAATCAAAAATAGTCTTGGATATCAAAGAAGACTTTACTATTCATGCCGATAAATACTACCTTACTTTAGCACTTAAAAACCTTATCGATAATGCCATGAAATATGCACAAGAGTATCCCATTAAAATTGAAACAAACGAACGCTCTTTAGATATTAAAAATATGGCAGAAAAACTCAGCAACGACCTTGTCTATTATATAAGACCTTTTACAAGAGAGCCCAACCAACAACAAGGACATGGTTTGGGTCTGAATATTGTCAATAAAATCACCCAAATGCACGGCTTTAAACTCCATTACAGTTATAAAAACCCCTACAACATATTTTCTATAAAGTTTTAACATTTCATTTGTCAAGAAATTGTAAAGAGTCTTCCTATTTTAGAATTGACACTTTTCTTATACAATTTAAAAGATGTAAGATTATAATTCAAAGGATCAATGATGGAATTTGTAAGAAATCTCGTAATCATTGTTGTCGTATCGATGGCTACAATTGGTTTAATCAGTTCTAGTTTTGCATAGGTTTGAAAAAACCTAAAAATTTTTTTCGTGAAGTGTGTTTATCTCTATGAGTAAACTTTGCCCTTTTTAAGGGCTTTGTTTACAACTCTCTTATTTTAAATCTGCGTTTATTACACCCTATCAATATTTTCAATGTCAACCACATGTCACTGTATGTACTATTTTAAATTATGCAATAAAAAACTTGTAATAAAAGAGAAATTTGAATAGGAATGATAGATTAAAAGTGGAGCGGGAAACGAGACTCGAACTCGCGACAATCTGCTTGGAAGGCAGAGGCTCTAGCCAACTGAGCTATTCCCGCACTGATACTTATTGAAAGTACCAAATTATAATGATTTTTTTCTTATATATCAATAAACTTTTTTATATTTATAAAAACACACCCCTGCAAGTGAGTCTGAGTGCCTATATATTAGCTAATTGAAAAAATCGTAACAGTTTTTATGCGCTATGATATAATTATTACAACTATGTAACAACATAAGTATAATAGATAAAATCAATTAAAATTATTATTTGGAAAATTTCCAAAATTTTAACTGAAATTCTTAAAATCAAAATATATAAATTGAGACAACAACACAATAAACATCAAAAACAAAAAAAAGAGATAATGAAAAATCATTTTAAACCTTTGATTTGCTTCAAGTTTATTAAACAATAAAGGAACAAAATAGAATCCAATAACCAATACAAGCCCCATTCCCACTTTAAGATATAAAATTGGTAAATGAGTCTTTATATATACCATCAATAATAAACCACCGGATATAATCAAAATCAGATTATTGATTTTGATTATATCTCTGGCTTTTTGCCCCATTGCTTGTTGTATTTTAATTGCTTGATTTTTAGGAAAAGCTTCAAGAGTTTTTAAAACTACAAATGTTCTAAAAAATACAGTACCAACAAACAAAATAACAGTAGCTATATGAATAAATTTAAGAAATTCATACATCATTAAAAGTTAAACCTAAATCCACCATAAACATAACTGCCTACGTTGACACCCAACTCTTCTTCAAGTTTTTTGTCAAATACATTATCTATTCCAGCATAGAAATTTATGATTTTATTAATTTTGTAATTTAAACTTAAATCTACAAGAGTATAGGCATCTGTTGTTTCACTGTTTTGAGTATCGGTGTATTGTTCTGCAATATATCGAAAAGATACATTGGTATTCAACTTATCATTGATTTTATAATCAAGCCCTAATGAAGCAGATACATCAGGAGTAAAAGTCAGTTCTTTATTTGAACTTTTATCTTCTGAATCCAGATACGTTAAATTAAAATTTGATTGAAAAAATTTGCTGAATTTATAATCAAGTCTTAACTCAGCACCATTGATTTCAACTTTATCTAAATTTTCTGAAGTATAAAACTTAGCATTGCCAGTACCATAAGATACCAATTCAATTTTATCTTTTATATTTGTGTGAAAAAGAACAATTTCAGAAGAAAAATCATTGAAGTTATTTAAAAGTGCTATTTCAAAACTTTGTGATTCTTCAGGTTTCAAATCATATGAAGTGGTTTTAGGTCCATAAATAACATCTGAACCAAATCTCTTTCCATCTTTATATACAGGAGCAACAACATAAAGTTCAGCAATATCAGGTGCTCTGAATCCTTGAGAATAATTTACTCTTAATGAAGTATTATCTGTAAATTTTTGTACCATTCCTGCTTGAAAAGTTACTTTATTTTCTGCATTGGAAATATTATCATATCTGGCACCCAAAGTCGCATTTAAAGAATCCGTTATACTCAGTTCATCTTGTATATAAGCTGATTTATAGGTGACTTCTTTAGTAATAAACTCATCCGAATTTGGATCTGGATTAATGGCACTTGAATCTCGGTTCTCTTTTCGATATTCTGCTCCAAAAGTTAATGTATTAAAATCATTTAATGTATATGTTGTCGTTGATTCTACATTATCAATGGTTACATTTGCACTGAATTTTTTATTCACTGGACCCGTAAAATTTTGAGGCGTTGTTTCATTTCTTTTTTTATAATATGAACGATAAAATCGCAAGCTTGTTGTTAAATCATCATTGGCATGATAGACAAAATCACTGGAGAGATCAATTCTTTTATTATTGTCCTCAGATAAAATGGGGGTATTTTTTATCAGTCCTCCTCCTGAAAATTTTGCATTCCCAAGGTAGGTTCCTTCTCTCTCTTCTTTAAAGTAATTAAAATCTAGTCCTGCTATGAAATTCTTTGTCAACTCTTTTTCTATTCTTGTTCCAAAACTTAATACAGTAGCATCATCTGCATAGGTAACCCCTTCATTCCCAGATATTCCATTTTGTGGATTTGCACCAAGAATCATGCCTGTTTGAGGGTTCACAGCCGATTGTGTGTAACTTTTCTTTTTTGTAAACGATGTAGAATCAATCACGGAACCAAATATTTTATAATTGAAATATTCATTTTTTCCAATGGTTGTAAAGTTAAAGTTTTTTTGCTTTGCATCCCCTTTATGATTTAATCCATATTTTAAATCAATGGCTGTTTGAGGTTCTGTAATCTTTTTTGTAATTATATTAATAACTCCACCAATGGCATCTGAACCATACAGTGTCGACATGGAGCCTTTAACAATCTCAATTCTTTCTATCATGGAAGCGGGGATTCGATTCATCTCATACGGGTTTTCTGTCTCTGCGGAAAGTCTTTTCCCATCTAACAGAAGCAGTGTTCCATTTGCACCTACACCTCTTATTGAAATAGCAGCTTTTGAAGCTGAACTTGGATGTGGAAATCTTCCATACTGAGCATTAATTGATGGTATTTTTTCAAATACATCTTTGAGTGTAGAAGCAGAGATTTTTTCAATATCTTCTTTTGAAACAACTATAACAGATGCACTTACTCCTTCTATATTTTTTTCTGTTTTAGTGGCTGTTGTAACCAACACTTCACCTAAATCTGTATTTGCATATGCATTACTTGTTAACACTATTGCAGCAACACTTGATAAAATCAGACTTTTTTTCATTTCATTTTTCCTTTTATTTAGATTGATAATATAATGATTCATTGGGTAATTTGCCGCCTATAAGCTTTGGATCACTGTTTTGTAAAACAGTAAAGAAAAACGCTAAATCCTCTTTTGCTTCATAGGCATTTATGCTTTTCAGTTTGACATACTTGATTGAATCTGCTAAACCTTTTTCTTCAAGCATGGGTAAAGTTTTAACCACTAATTTTGCAGCTTCTTTAGGGTTTTGTTGATACCATTTAAGTGAAGTTTCGTATTCCTCTAAGAATTTATTTATTAATTTTTCTTTTCCTTTTGTATTACCTAAGTATGCAATGCCCGCCTGAGGAATTTTTGCTTCAGTTTTAAAAAGTGTTCCCCACTCTTCTTGTAAATCAACACTTCTGTATAAATCAGGTGCAACAATATTCATAGGAAAAGAACCTGTTTTTCTTAAAGCTATTGAAATAGCGGGTTCAGCTAAAAGGGCATGATCAACCCTTCTTAAAATAAGCATTTGCATTGCATCAATTGGGTTTGTTACATATTGAATTTTAAAATCTTTTTTAGGGTCTAAACCATGTTTTTTAGCCAATTCTTGAAAGATAATATCAGGCATATCTGCTCTAAAAGGAAGCGCTATTTTTTTACCTTTAAAATCTTTTAAAGTTTTTAAACTGGGGTCTCGACTTATCATACCTAGGATTCCCCAAATAGAGACATTGAGCAGTTTTAAATCAACTCCTTTATTGTAAAGATTTGAAGCCACATTGATTGGCAAGGCTATAAAATCAACATTTGAGTTTAAAACAATTGCTCTAAGCTCATCAGGGTTTTTCCACAACTTAAACTCTATTTTTTTGTTCAACTCTTTTAGAGCATCTCTTTGTATCATATGCATAATAGGGTGAGAGACTGTGGCAAAAGGACCTGCAACAACAATTTTATTTTCATCTTTTGCACAAAGTGATAATAAAAACACAAAACCAAGTAATACTATTTTTTTCATAATTCTCCTTTTAACCTTTGATTCCATCTGCTCTTTTTGAAAGTAAAAACGGAAAAAAGATTTTCATATATATAATAAATGGGATTGCCCATAAAATGGACGATACAATATATGCTTCAATTGAATACTCTTCATAAAAAGGAATGAGTGCTCTTATAAAAGTTGCACAAAATATTAAAATAACTCCAAGGTTTAACCAAAGGTTTGTAAAGAGTTTTCTTCCTGTATGAATAGTAGAGACAACAATCATCACAATATAAAAAACTAGACCAAAACTTCCTGTTGTAAGAAAGTGTCTAAAGTGATTTAATGCATAAAGTTCTTCATTTAAATAATCATAAGCCAAGAAGCTATAAGCAATAGAAGTGAGTAAAATAATACTTAACATATACAGAACAAAGGGTTTTGTTAAAATATTATTATCTTTTAAAATAAAATCATTTGAGATATTTAAAATAGCTGCAAAGCAAGCAAGTGCTAAATAAGCTAAAATAGAGTTATTTGGAAAGAAAAACTCCACAAGCGTGTATAAAAGTACACAAAAAATGGCCAGATTATATCGTGGGGCTCTTGAATAAAAAGTCTCATCAATATTTTCACTCTCTAAAAGTTCATTTATAGCTTCCATATTGACTCTTCTTAGTGCCAATAATATTAATACAATAAAAAAACCTAATGCTAAAATCAAAACAGATACAGCATCCACTACCAAATGCCCAGAAATACTTAAGAAAAAAAGAGCCTGAATAATAAGTAAAGCAAGCAAAGCAAACGCAAGTGAGATATGCTTTTTATTCACATCTGCAAAGACAGGTTTTATAATAAGTAAAATAATATATACACTTAAAAACAAATTGAGAAATGCAACCAAAGGAACGCCTAAAAATGCTATAAACCAAAAACTAATTCTGGAAGCTATCCAAAGACAAACGACAAATAAAAGTTTTCTTCCTACAATAGGAACTGCACCAGGAAACATCTCTGGAACTCCCGTAAGAAAAAAGGCAATGATGCCCGCACTTCCTACTCCATACATCATTTCATAAATGTGCCATGTCAGAAGATTATCAATAAATCCCAAAGAGATAAAACCGCTAAAAGTAAAACTCCAAAGAATAATAGAAATCACTATATATGGGGCAAGCAGTAAAAATATAGGCCTAAACCCATAGGCTAAATAGATAGGAAAATCACCTTGGGGGTAATGTTCATAATGTTTTGCAGCATACTGTTTTTTATTATCCATCATTTTAGCTCCAATTCGAAAGTATTGATAATATATTCATCACTTAAAAGTTTTGCTGTTTGTTCATAAACAAAAGTATCATCCCTTAAAATTCTTGGTGTATTAAATTTAAAACTTTTTACAATATGTCCTACTGGTTGGGCTTGTAAAACTAAAATTTCATCACTCAACTTAATAGCTTCCATTAAATCATGGGTAATAAATAAAATACTTAAGTTTTCTTTTTCAATGGTTTCAATGAGTAAACTTTGAAGCTCTTTTTTTAAACCAATATCCAAAGCAGAAAAGGGTTCATCTAAAAACAGAAGTGAAGGTTTAAGAACTAAAGCTCTAGCAAAAGATACTCTTTGCTTCATTCCTCCACTTAAATCTTTTGGAAACTTTGAGAAATCATCCTCTTCAAGTCCAAACTTCAAAGCAATCTGTTTTGCTAAAATTTGTGCCTTACTTTTTTTAACACCTTTTGCAAGAAGGCCTATGCAGATATTATCAAGCACATTTTTCCAAGGAAGCAGTCGTGCTTCTTGAAAAGCAAAAGAGGAGTTTTTAAAACTGTTTTTTATTTTTCCTTCTTCTAAAGTTAACAATTTTGCACAAAGATGAAGCAGAGTTGTTTTTCCTCCACCACTTGGTCCTACAATTGAAACAACTTGACCTTTTGTAAGCTCGAAATTGATGTTTTTTAGAATCTCTTTAAATCCAAAGGAGAACGAGACATTTTTAACTGATAGTTGTTCTAATCTCTCCATGCTTCAACCTCTCTTTTTATTGGTTCTAAAATTAAATATTCAATCAAAAGCAGACTGCCAACCATAATTAAAACAAGGGAAAGAGCCATTGGTGTGTCTAATTGACTTCTAGCAATTGCTAAACTTGCCCCTATTCCTTCATTTGATGAAAGGAGTTCTGCCATGACAACAATTTTCCAAGACATACCTAAGGCACTGATCCAAGCTGGAAATACATAAGAGAAAATATGAGGGAAATATAAATCAAACATTTTCATTTTGAAAGAGAGATTAAAACTATCAGCCATCTCTTTTAAATCTCCTTCTAAAGTTCTGGTTCCTTGTAAAGCTCCCACAAAAACAATAGGGAAAGAAGCCACAATTACTGTGAAAATGACCGTCATATCACTCATACCAAACCAAATCATTGCTAAAACAATCCATGCAATAGGAGGCATTCCCACAAGTATGGTAACAATTGGTCTGCTCATCATGGATGCGGTTGCAAAAAGTCCAGCAAGCAGTCCCAAAAACGAACCAAATATAAGAGATATAAAAAAACCTATAAAAGCTCTTTTTATTGTAATCCCTATAGTTGTAAGCATTTCATCATTTAAAATAACAGATAATAAAGTTGCGATTGTTTCTTTGGGATTTGGTAAAACAAGGTTGCCATATAGTTGATTTCCAAAATCCCACAAAGCAAAAAAAAGACAAATCGAAGCAATGGATCCCCAACCACTCCACACATAAGAAGGAAAGTCTTTAAGTATCTTAAATATAAATTTCATCTCTATCCTAAATCATATTTTTTGAAATCATAATGAAAATGATTTTAATTATCAATGACTTAAATCAAGAATTCTTAAGTATGATTAAGTTATGATTTTTTATGCCTAAAGAGATATTAAAGAAAATAGATTTTTTTAAATATTTAAGTGATGAAGAGATTCAATTAATAAGCAATGCTTGCAAAATCATCACACTGTATAAAGACAATGTACTATTTTATGAAGGAGATGTTGCAAAATCGTTTTATATTTTACTTCAAGGAAATTTGAAACTCTATAAAACGGGACCTTTGGGAAATCAAATTATTATGCATACGTTCAATAAACCAACTATTTTTGCAGAAATGGCTACCTTTCAAGAATCCACTTTTCCTGCAACAGCAATCAGTACAAGCAGTATGTCAAAAATTGCCGTTTTAAAAAAAGAGATGTTTATTTCACTTTTACAAAACAACGCTCATTTATCATTTCATCTCATGGGATCACTTATTAAAAAAATGAAGACTTTGGAACAAACCATTCATCGTAATTTGGTATTTGATGCTACACAAAAAGTATGTTCACTCTTAAAAGAATCCCCATATATCTTGGTTGAAAAAAAACATTCAGACATTGCTAATATTTTAAATATGGCACCTGCAACATTATCAAGATCACTAAGAAAGCTTAAAGACCAGGGTTATTTAAATAAAGATAATATGATTTCAGATGATTCTTTTTATGAAATGCTAAAGTAATTTTCTAATATTTATTCCATGCTCATGTTCACTAAAGTGAACTTAATGAGGAAGACAAATTAAAAACTCTGCTCCAGTGTCTTTATTGGTTGCACTGATTGAACCTTTAAAATGATCTTTAATAATCATTTTTGACATATACAATCCAATTCCTGTGGAAGGTTTCTCTTTTTTTGAATGAAATGGTTTAAAAATATCATCAATTGGATTAACTTTAATGCCTCCAGCGTTATCTTGTATGCTTAAAATTATATTTTTTGGACTATCTTGAAGAGTAATTTTTATGCAAGGATTTGTAACTTTACTGACTCGAATAATATCAATGGTATTCTGTATTATCGACAAAATAATGTGTGCTAAACTATTCGCATTCCCATATATTTTTATTGTTGATTCTATCTCTTTTATAAGCTGAACTTGATGTAATTCTAAAATTGAATCCACAATTTTTAAAGCTTGATTGATTGAAACAACAGGATTAAAAATGGCATCATCTGTTTTTTTATAAAAGTCTTGAAAATTATTGATAGTTTCAGACATAAATTGAATAATCTCTTCATTTTCAATAGACTCATTTATGATATCTGGATCTTCAGTTTTCTTTTTGATATACATACAATTAAAACTTAATTGTGATAAAGGTTGTCGCCATTGATGAGCTATAATTGCAATCATTTCACCTAAAACGGCTAATTTAGATTGTTGTTCTAAAATTTCATTATTTAATTTTTCATTTGAGATGTCTTGAATGTTAGCAACAATGGCAATATCTTTGTTTTCTCCACTGGTACCAAAAGATATACGTACAGGGAAACTTCGGCCCTCTTTTGTAACAGCTTCAATTTCATGATATTCTCTGACGTTAGAAGTCTTCATAATATCACTATTGGGAATCAATCGACCCAAAAAACGCTCACCTAACATCTCTTCTTTTGTATAATGAAAAATCTTTTCTGCTTCTTTATTAAATGTTCTTATTTTTAAATCACTGTCCAAAGTGATAATTGCATTGGGACTTGATTCAATAACAGCATTTGAAAACTCTTTTTCTCTGATTAATTCATTGGTTCGTTTATTGATACTTTTATTTGCTGGCATAAAGATAAAAATGGCTTCAAAAAGAAGCGTTAAAAGTGTCATAATAAGAATAAAGGTTTCAACTTGTTGAACTTTTTTTGTATTTGCTTGTGCCTCTTCCAAATAGATTGAAACTGCTTTTTCTAAATCCACAAGAAGGTTTTCAGAGCTTTTTAAAACATAATTTTGGCTTTTTCCATCTCGTTTTTCATAAAAACTTTTTGCATGTTGTAAGTATGCACGAACTTTCTTATCTAAATTGATTTGTTCACCATAATAAATATTTTTCAACGCTTCTGACATTTCCAATGAAATCAATTCATTATGGGTTTTCTCCATCTCCTCTATTTTATCTTTGAGTTGATCAATTTTATAATAGATAGCAAAATAGGCAATTTCTCGTGTAATGATTTTTTGATTACCACTCATATTGACAATGCGTGCATCGCTTGATTGTATCGTTAACAGTTTACTTAAATTCACAAATGCTAAAATGGATAAAAGAGCAATAATACTCAGTGCTAAAATATATCTTTTGGTAAAACTAAAATTCTCTAACATGAAAGCCTTAATGGTTTTTTACACTAATAATGCTATCATAATTCGCTGAATATAACTCACTGGGAATCAAAATTGACAGAAAAATATGAAATAATACTCAAAAAATCATCTATTTTATTAGCCGAAGATGAAGACAAATTAAGAGAAAGTTTTAAGAAAGTTTTATTACTTTATGTTGAGAAAGTATACACAGCTTCCAATGGAGAAGAGGCTTTAAACCTTTATAAAAAACACCAACCTGACATTCTTATTACCGATTTGAAAATGCCCATCATCAATGGTTTGGATTTAATCAAACTGATCAGAGAAGAGAATGAAGAGATTCCAATAATTGTCACCAGTGCATATACAGACCAAACTTTCTTACTGGAATCCATCAAATTATCTCTCGTAGAATATGTTGTAAAACCCATCAGAGAAAGTTGTCTTTCTGATTTATTAACAAGATGTGCAAAAACGCTGCTTAAAAACTCAAAAACCATTATACATTTTGATAAAGATACTTTGTATGATTACAGTAATAAAACTTTCAGTCATAAAAACAAAAGTGTTCTTTTAACAAATAAAGAAGTGGAATTTATAGAAATATTATTGGCACATAGAGGTACCTTAGTCACTAAACGTGAAATAGAAAGTAAATTATATATTTATGAAGAAGCACCACTCAGTGCCCTAAAAAACCTTGTTTTTAAACTCAGAAAGAAACTAGATACGGACATCATTCAAACTGTTTCAAAACTTGGATATATGATCAAATAATCATAACCTTCAGAAATTTTCTTAAAAAATTACGCAGCGACTCAAAAGAAACTCCACATGTATTATAATGCTTTTTAAGATTAAACATTAGTTGATTAGATTAAGTTGGTCTTAAATACCAACTGATTCTGATATTGATTTTAATCAATTAAAAAAGTCTACTTAGTCAGTAGTATACTTTAGGTGTCATCAGACAAAGTATAAGGAGAAGTTATATGAAAAAGTCACACATTAAACTCTCTACACTTGTTTTAGGTACAGCATTAACTGCTTCAGTTGCTTCTGGAGCTACCAATGAATTATCTAAAGTCATGAAAGAGAGAGGCTTATCTGAAATTGATGTTATCAGAGCTGCAAAAACTTACAACCCAACAGGTGTAAAAGATAAATATGTTGTTTTTTCATCCGGTGGACAATCAGGACAAGTCATTGTTTATGGTGTTCCGTCAATGAGAATTCTAAAATACATCGGTGTATTTACACCTGAACCATGGCAAGGATATGGATTTGATAAAGATTCCTTAGAGGTCCTTCGACAAGGGAATATAAGAGGTCGAGAAATTAATTGGGGAGATACGCACCATCCAGCACTGTCAGAAATTGATGGAAAATATGATGGAAAATGGTTGGCAATTAATGACAAAGCCAATCCAAGAATTGCGATTATCGATCTTTCAGATTTTGAAACAAAACAAATCGTTCCAAACCCAGTCTTTAAATCAGATCACGGTGGAGCATTCTTTACTCCAAACTCTGAGTATATTATTGAAGCATCACAATATGCTGCACCATATGATAATGCTTACCATCCAATTGAAGAGTACAAAGAGACGTACAGAGGTGGTGTTACCATGTGGAAATTTGATAATAAAATCGGTCGAATTATGCCAAAAGATTCATTCACGATTGAGTTCCCTCCTTATCACCAAGATTTATCAGATGCAGGTAAGGGTGTGAGTTATGGTTGGGGATTTACTAATTCATTTAATACTGAAATGTATACAGGTGGAATTGAAGTAGGTATGCCACCAAATGAAGCAGGTATGTCAAGAAATGACACGGACTTTTTACATGTTTACAACTGGGAGAAACTGGCTGAACTGGCAAAAAATCCAAAAAATGTAAAAATCATCAATGACCATAAAGTTATTCCTATTGATATTGCAGTTAAAAACGATGCACTGTTTTTAATTCCTGAACCAAAATCACCACATGGTGTCGATGTTGATCCTACAGGACAATACTTAGTTGTATGTGGAAAACTCGATACACATGCCTCTGTTTATGATTTTAAAAAAATCCAAAAACTGATTAAAAACAAAGAGTTTGCAGGGAAAGATCCATACGGTATTCCTATTTTAGATATGAAAAAATCATTACATGGACAAGTTGAATTAGGTCTTGGGCCTTTGCATAACCAATACTCTCCTGTTGATGGTGAAATCTATACTTCATTGTATGTTGACTCACAAGTTGTAAAATGGAACTTCAAAGAGCTTAAAGTGATTGATAAAGAGAACGTACATTACAACATTGGTCACTTAGCAGGTATGGAAGGAAAATCAGCGGATCCACAAGGGGATTATATCATCGCTTTAAATAAATTAGCCATTGATCGATTCCAAAATGTGGGGCCTTTGCATCCTCAAAATCACCAATTAATTGATATTAGCGGTAAAACCATGGATTTACTTGTTGATATGCCTCTGCCACTTGGAGAACCTCACCAAGCAGTTGCAATCCGAGCAAGTAAACTTCACCCTCATGTACGATACAAAATGGGTACAAACTCTAAAACAGGTCAACAACATATTGGGAAAACACTTGCAGGTGAAGAGAGAATTGAGCGAGACGGCAAAAATGTTACAGTATATGCAACTTTAGTGCGATCTCATATCAATCCAGAAAGAATCACGGTAAACAAAGGTGACCATGTCACTATTCACATGACCAATCTTGAAAGAGCACAAGATGAAACACATGGGTTTACCATTGACAACTATAATATCCATGGTTCTTTAGAGCCAGGTGAAACAGCAACCTTAGAGTTTGAAGCAGATATCGAAGGGGTATTCCCATATTATTGTACAGAATTCTGTTCAGCACTTCACTTGGAAATGATGGGATATATGATGGTTAAAGACCCAAATAAAAAATATGTCAGTGCTCAAAAACTTAAAATGAAATCGATGTCAGCAGAAGAGTTAAAAGCAGAATACGATAAAACAGTTGCAGTTAATAATTCAACTGATGCGGTCATTCAATCGGTTGTAAAATTCTTAAAAGACAACAACTATCAAGACCATAAAGTCGTTGCCAACCTTGTCACTGATGCATTTGACCAATACAATCAAATCCCAGAACAAAAGAAAAAAGCAAACGAGGCTTTAAAAGCAGGAGATACTGAAAAAGCCATTCTGTTTGAAAATATGATTTGGCAATTGATGGTTAAAACAGCTGATGTTGGTATCAGAGCCAAAGATGTCTTAGTAAGAAAAATAGCAACCAAACAAAGCGCTGCTGCTGCAAGAGGTGAAGTTGCTTTTGCTGAAGGCGGTTGTAATGGTTGCCATGTTATTGGAAAAGTTTCATCAGGTCCTGATTTAACAGGAGTATTACTCAGACATGAAAATGGTGAACAATGGGTCAGTAACTTTATTCTAGGCCCTGAAAAAATGTATGATGATCCATATGTGAAAGGGATGATTGACTACTTCAATTTAAAAATGCCTAATCAACATATGACGAAAGAAGAGACAAAAGATATTATTGAATATCTCAAATGGATTGAAGAAAACGCCAACCTTTTCTAAAATCCTATTAAAAGAGGAGGAAAACAAAAAGTTTTCCCTCTTTTTTGATAAGAATCAATAAGATAATGTACCAATTGTAGTACTTTTATTATAAGTCGTAAAGTATGAATTACTCTTTTAAATTATACTTTAAAACTTTTCAAACAAAGAACCAAAATGGGTTCTATTTAAAGAAGGATAAAAATGCATTCTAGTTTTATTAAATCAAAAGTCTATGCTTCACTCGCACTGATACTGCTTACACTTGCATTTACATTTCCCATGATTGCTTTTCATGGCACATTAAATGCCATTGATGAAGATAGAATTGAAGAGATATCTCCTTTAGCAATAAAAACATGGAATTTTTATAATCAAGGCAGATACAAAAGTACAACAACCCCCAAAGAAGCCCATAATGATTTGGAAAAGATGATAGAGAATGCTGCAGAGATAGGTGTTGCTTCACTTCCTATTTGGTCCTGTTCTCTTGAAGCACCCAATTATCCGAAAAAAGCTTTTCCAGAAGGAATCCCAGTATTTTTTCACTTTGATGGGTTCAGTGGAGAAGTTCATGAGATGAATACCATTAACCACTACGTAGGAATGGATCCAATGTGGAGAGGGGGAATATTTGAACGAGAAATTGGTATCTATGCTTTATTGGGTCTTTCACTGTTTATGGTCTATTTTATTCTGTTTCATAAAAAAATATTGACCTATTTCATGTATATACCAACAGCTCTTCCTTTAATTTTTATTGCAGACTACTCCTACTGGTTATACTGGTTTGGTCATAACCTACATGATTGGGGAGCATTTAAAATCAAACCCTTTATGCCCACCGTCTTTGGAGATGGAAAAATTGCGCAGTTTACAACACACTCGTACCCAACAATTGGCTTTTATGTGATTTTAGCCATTGGCTTTTTTTCACTGTTATCAATTCTGTCAAAAAACAAAGCAATGAGAGAAACAGGTATGAACTATAAGGTTTAATGATGTTAAAAATTTTAATCGCAACGCTTTTACTCTTTATAAACTTCTGTCATGCAAACTTGTTGCAAGAGGCAATTAATAAAGCCAAAGAAGGTTCTATTTTAAAACTGCCTAAAGGGGTATATAAAGGGAAAATAACAATTGATAAACCACTTTCAATCATAGGGAAAGAAGATGGTGTGATTATTGATGGATTAGGGGAAGGTACTGTTGTAACCATCAACAGTGCTTATGTAACCTTAAAAAATCTCACCATCCAAAACAGTGGAAGTCGACATGAAAATGTGGATGCCGGTGTTCGAATAGAAAACTCGCAACAATCGGAAATTTCAGATTGTATCATACGAGACTCATTATTTGGAATTGATATGGCAACAACAAATAACTCGATTATTTCTAATAACAATATTACCTCAAAGAGTTTACCTCTGGGGCTTCGAGGAGATGGGTTAAGAATTTGGTATTCCAATGACAATATTATTACAAAAAATCGATTGGTAAAATCAAGAGATATGGTTGTATGGTATTCACACGGAAATCAAATCACAGAAAATTATGGCGAACACAACCGATACTCTCTTCACTTTATGTATGCAGGAAAGAATTTTGTGCATAACAATACCTATGAGTTTAACTCGGTTGGCATCTTTTTTATGTACAGCAAAGACACCATTGCAACAGGGAATGTGGTAAAGAGTTCTTTGGGTGCTACAGGCATGGGGATTGGACTTAAAGATGTCTCAAACTTTACATTAAAAAACAATACTGTTATTTATAATGCAATTGGGGTTTATGTGGACCGATCTCCTTTTGAACCAGATACAAATAACTGGATAGAGAACAATCATATTTTATACAACTCAGAAGCGATTCATTTTCACTCTTTAAGTGAGAATAATGTAATTAAACAAAATGCTATTGTAGGAAATATTGAAGATATTGTAAATGACAGCAGAGGAGCAAGAACACATCAAAATGAGATTGTGAATAATTATTGGGACAACTATGAAGGATTTGACAGAAATGGCGATAATATAGGAGATACTCCGCATAAAGTCTATCAATATGCAGACCAACTTTGGGTCTATAATTCAGATGTGAAGTTTTTTTATGGTTCTCCTGTAATCTCTTTACTCAACTTCCTTGCAAAATTGGCTCCATTTAGTGAACCCGTATTTTTAATGGAAGATACACAACCAAAGCTTAAGCAATAAGGATTTGATAATGGCAAATATAAAAGAAGACCGAAGACAGTTTTTAAAATTCTCAACATTGGGAATCTTGGGATTAACACTTGGAGCAGGAATGGTAATAAGTCCTTATGCCTTGCAAGCCGAGATGAGATTAAGACCACCTGGTGCAGTAAAAGAGAATGAGTTTTTAGCTTTATGCATCAAATGTGGTCAATGTTTACAAGTCTGTCCGTATCATTCGATTAAACTTTCTGATATGGCCAAAGGGCATGGTATTGGTACGCCTTATATTGATGCAAGAGAAAGAGGATGTTACTCCTGTACTGCGGTTCCTTGTGTTTTAGCCTGTCCAAGTGGGGCACTTGATCATAAAACTGAAAAACCCGAAGATATAAAAATGGGGATTGCCGTCTTAGAGTTTCCAGACCGATGTCTGGCAAGAACGAATACACCCGTACCCAAAGGGCACAGTAAAAGAGTTCATGATTTTACCAATAACCAAAATAATGTCACTCAACTTGAAATAGATTTGCTTAACAAGCTTGATGAATTTGAAGGAAAACAGTGCACCATTTGTGCAGACATGTGCCCTATTCCAAACCCTTTAAGTGCTATTTCAATGATTGGTGATGGGGAAGGGAAAAAACCCGAAGTATATGATGGATGTATTGGATGTGGTGCTTGTGAAGAGTTATGCCCTGCTAATGAAGCTGCCATTGTAATAAAACCAAGAATGTCATATGACGATTACTATATAAAAGGAAGCAACTCATGATTAAAAATATTTTATTCCCTCTGGCAGTTATTTTACTGATTTCAGGTTGTGGTGAAAAAAAAGATGAAAAAACAAATGCAAAAATGATACAAACACAAGAACCACTTAAAATAGAAGTTGAAGAGAGCTCAAATACAAAAGAGATCAAAGTTGCTTTAAAAAATGAAAAATCAAAAGAGAATGAAACCTACTATTTTAACTACGGAATTAAAAGTGAATATGACCCCAATGCAAAACCTGCCAATAAAGATGCTGCCATTCGAGTCAAACCTCGAAATTCAATTGATGCAAACATGCATGTAAGAAGTCCTTATGAAGAGGTGAAAATTTCAATGTTGGTCAAACGGCTCAGTAAAGAGTTTATTGTGAAATGTTCAGCTTGTCATAATGATTATGCCAACGGTGTAATTGGTCCTTCACTGTTGGGTAAAGATGATACTTTTATTTATGAAAGTATCATGAAATTTAGAAACAACAAAGATGCCAATGTTTTAATGACTGACTTAGTGAATCAAATGACGAAAGAAGAGATACAAAGAATTGCAACCGAAATCTATGAGTTTAATCAACAAATCAAGGATCTAAAATGAAAAGAACAATAGCGCTCATAGCAACTGTTGTTGTTTTAGGATTAATGATTTATACGTTTTTAAAAGGTCCCGCATACCAAGGAGGTAAAGCAGGACATATTATTGAAGATTTAAAAACACTGGAACAAAAAGCAAAAATTGAACCGATCAAAGAGAAAGATATTGGTCAAGAAAAATTAAAAGCTTTAAGAGATAAAGCAGGAAATACCTCTTCTTTTGAAGTAAGTAACAGCTATAGAAAAAAATGTGCTTCATGTCATGGCGTTGATGGTTCAGGTACCCAAAATGGTAAAAAATTAATGGGACCAGCTATTATTGGCCAAAGTGAAGAGACACTGTTAAAGAAACTAAATGATTTTAAAGCAGGAAGAAAAGAGAATCTCATTATGAAAGGCTTGTTAATGAATCTTTCACAAGAGGAGTTAAAAGAGTTTGCAAAAGAGATTTCAGAATTTAAAGCACGTCAAGATGCTTTAAAATAAGGAGATATAAAATGGACAAATGGAATAACAAAGAGACAATAAACAAATCAAGTTTTATATCGACATTTTTTGATAAAACCAAAGATGGAAAAACAAAATTTTCATACAGAATGAAACGATGGATTGTGATCATTTCAATTCACCTTTTATTCTTTTTATCGTTTGCAATTGATATTCAAACATTAGAAGGAACTTTGAATGGTTCTAGATTCTTAGGTTTTCACTTAATTGATCCATTCACAACCATTCAAATGTACCTTGCCACTTACCATATGCCAGTAAATATCATTATTGGAACAACAACCATCTTGTTCTTTTATTTACTGATAGGAGGAAGAAGCTATTGTGCTTGGGTCTGTCCGTATGGATTATTGAGTGAAATTGGTGAAAAAATCCACAATACTTTGGTGCACAAAAAAATAATCAAAGAGAGAAGATTTGACCACAGAGTTCGACATATTTTTTGGATAATGTTTATGATTATGGCATTTACAAGTGGTTATTTGGTATTTGAAACTTTTAATGTTGTGGGAATTCTGAGTCGTTTTATTGCCTATGGTTGGAGTTTAGCTCTTTCATGGGTTTTAATCATATTTTTAATTGAAGTTTTTTATTCAAGACGTGCTTGGTGTACCTATATTTGTCCTATTGGAACAACGTATGGTTATATAGGAAAAATAAGTGGATTAAGAGTTGAATGGAATGACAATTGTGATCACTGTATGGTGTGTCATGATGTCTGTTTTGAGAATCAAGTCTTAGAACTGACCAAAGCAAAATATGATGAACAAAGAAAAGAGAAAGGGATTAAAAAACAGTATGTCACAGGTGCAGACTGTACGCTATGCGGACGATGTATAGATGTATGTCACTCTGATGCTTTAAAATTTGACTTCAGATTAAAAGGGTTGATATAAAATGATTGATATTCAAAATTTAACAAAACAGTTTGGTTCTCACATCTCTTTAGATAATGTAACAACTCAAATTAAAAAAAATGATTATACGGCATTAATGGGTCCCAATGGAGCAGGTAAAACAACACTGATACGCTCAATTATGGGCTACTATCATCCAAGTTCAGGATCAGTTCATATCAACGGGCTTGATCCTATAAAAAACAGAACAAAGGTTTTAGACTCCATTGCATTTGTGCCTCAACTACCTCCGCCTATTAAACTGAGTTTGAATGAGTTAATGAAATATATTCACGCCAGTTCAAATGTGAATATTGAAGAGATCATGCACTATGCAAATGAGATGAAATTGGACATCAATGCCAATTTAAACAAATCTTTTTTTAAACTCTCTGGTGGGATGAAACAAAAGATGTTAATTGCAATCAGTTTGGCCAAAAACAGTGAAATTATTATCTATGATGAACCCACTGCCAATTTGGATCCCAAAGCAAGAGATGATTTTTATAGACTATTGAAAGATAATGAAAAAGAGAGAATCTCCCTGTTTGTAACACACCGATTGGATGAAATCAAAGATATTGTTAACAGAGAAATATACATGGATTTAGGGAAGATTATCTCTGATGAAAAAATTTAATATAAGGATGTAATATGTTAAAAATACTATTAAAAAGTCTATTTGTACTTTCATTATTGTTTTTTATTTCTGGTTGTGAAGAAAATGAAACATCACAAAATGTTGCAGAAATGCACTGGGACAGAGACATGTGTGAGAGATGTAAAATGGTTATCAGTGAAAGGAAACATGCGGTTCAAGTAAGAAATGAACAAGATGGTCACGTTTATAAATTTGATGATATTGGATGTGCAATTTTTTGGTTTAAAGAAGAAAACATTGCATGGAAAGAGAGTGCAAACATCTGGATTACTGATGTAGAAACAGGCGATTGGCTCAATGCAAAAACTGCATTTTATGAGACAGAAACAAGAACACCCATGGGATATGGTTTCTCTGCACACAAAACCAAAGAGGATATCGAGTCGGGACATGAGGTTGTTGATTACAATGAAATGGTTAAACGAATCCTTGCAAGAGGTCGGTAATTGTTTTGTTCAACAAAATAAAGAAACACTTTATGGAAAATAATATATGAAAAATTTACTCTTAATTGCCTATTTAGATCTAAAAGAGTCTATTAGAGCAAAATGGTTTTTAGTTTACACCTTGGTCTTTGGGGGCATGATTGCACTCTTTTTTATTGCAGGTGTCACGCAATCCCAAGTAATGGGGTTCAGTGGTTTAAGTCGTTTATTACTTATGTATATACAAGTTACAATTGTAATTTTACCCATTTTCATACTTATTACAACCGTACGTTCAATATCAGGAGACCGAGATACTCATATTTTAGAGTACATGCTCTCCTTTCCTATCTCTTTAAAACAGTACTATTGGGGAAAGGTATTGGGTCGATTTATCACTGTCTTTTTACCTGTATTTTTTGCAATGTTTTTGGCAATCATATATGGTGTCTTTATTGGTGCAGAGATTCCTTGGGATATTTTTATTTTATATACGGGATTACTTTTTTCACTCTCTTCTGCATTTTTAGGGATAGCATTTTTCATCTCTTCCTTTGTAAAAAGCAGTGAAATTGCACTGGGGCTTTCATTTTTTATATGGATTTTTTTATTGGCTTTTATCGATATCGCTTTGATATCATTGATGATGCAAAACAGATTTGATGAGACTTTGATTATATCCATTGCACTTTTAAATCCAATGGAAATGTTCAGAGTTGCCGCAATTTCTTTGTTTGATCCCTCTTTAACAGTGATGGGACCCGTAGCTTTTTATATTTTAGACACATTCAAACAAACCACATTTGTACTGTTATCCATCGCATATCCTGTTATATTAGGATTGGTTTTTGCCTTCTTGGGTTATATTATATTTGCAAAAAAAGATTTAGTTTAAAAGGATTGTTATGAAAAAAGTAGCTCTCATTATTATATTAGTGTGTACAGTTGGTCTTTTAGGACTCAATGCACAATCGGCTTATTCGTTAGAGTTTAACAAAGAGACAAAAAGTTTGGTAAGACATATGCTTGTGTATAAACATCCAAGTTGGGTTGCTAAAGTTGTAACCAAAGAATCCAAAGAGTTTTACTTTGTTAGCCCAAAATCAATGTTTGAATTTTATTTTGATCCACAAAAATGGGCAGATACAAAAGTGGATGATACCAATACACTCAAAGAAATTGTTGTGACAGATTATAAAACACACAAAGCCATCAATGCAAAAGGTGCGTTTTATGTCTATGGCAGTAATAAAACATCTCCATCAGGTGATGATTTACCCGCATTTGCGAGTTACGATGATGCTAACGAGTTTGCACAACATAATAATGGAAAACGTATTTTCTCTTTTAAGGAAGTAAAAAAGGCCTTAATTGAGTTACTCAATGGCGATATATAAAAGGGAAAAAACTCCCTTTTATTCATCAAACGTAAAACATTACTTGAGACAAAATGACAATAACCACCACTAAAATAAAGGGCAATTTATGGCTTTTAAAAATAAAAGGTTGTATTCCAAAAAAGACTTGCAACACACCTCTAAGTCCTAACCACAGACCCAAAATAGCTTTTATAGAAAGTAATAATTGGAAATGAGTTAAACCATTCTCTCCTACACTGCCAAAACTATTATGGAACAAAAACACGCCTGAAATTACTGCTAAGACCAACGCTTCGGGAACAATTGTTCTTGTAAAACCTCTAAAATATGACCGAACCTCTTCATACTTCTCTTTAGATAAAACTTTTTGCATTCTCATTAAAATAAGATTATCTGTAAATAAAAAACCACCATAAATCAATACTGAGAAAATATGCACCAATTTAATAAATAAATATTCCATTGTGCTCCTTTTTTAATTGAGAAGTATAGCTTGATTGTATCTCTTTTTTCATGATATTACTCAATTTTTTATTCATTTTCTAAAATAGGATAAAAATAGTCCTATATTGATTATTGTCAATTAAATTTATTCCTTGTTGTGATAAATTTTCATTATCTTAATCAAAGGATTCTTTATGTTTAATTTTAGATCACTCTATTTTAGAATGACCATAGTGCATTATGTGGGGATGATACTATTGCCTATCAATGCTTTTTTATTTTCATCAAATACAATATCACAAACAATTCAAATCATTATCACTTTAGCATTAATAATTCATGAATTGGATGAAAGGAAAAATGGAAAACAACTTTCACAAAAACTTGTTGAGTTTTTAAAAAATATGGACAATAAAAATGCAACATTACAAATAAATACATCTATGGCGAATGAATACAGTCAAATTAAAGAAGTGATTGATAAAAGAGAAGTGCAATTACTGAAAAAAGAACAAGAAGATTTAGCTCTTATTATGCAAGCCAATGCTGTAATGAATAATTTAAAGCAAGGTTTATATTCTAAGACCATAGAAGCTTCAACATCCAATGAGCCTTTAGAATTATTTAAAGAGAGTGTCAATGAGATGATTTTAGAGACAAAAAAACATTTTGCAAATACCAATAAAATTTTAAATGAATACACCAACTATGACTACAGAAATCAATTGAGTATTGATGGTTTAATCAAAGAGGGTGATTTAGAACAAATTGTATCTTCTGTGAATCAATTAAAAGAGGCCATCACTCAAATGTTGCTTGATAATAAAAAAAATGGTGTTAATTTGCAAAACTCATCTGAAGTACTTTTAGATAATGTTGATAAGCTCAACCTCTCTTCTAATGAAGCGACAAAAAGTTTACAATATACATCAACCGCGCTTGAAACGATTACTTTTAATGTATCACAAACAACGCAACAAATGAATCAGATGTCCACACTGGCAAATGCTGTTATCTCTTCAGCCAATACAGGTAAAAAACTCGCTTCTCAAACAACGAGCGCTATGGATGAAATCTCAACCCAAGTCAATCAAATCAATGAAGCCATTGCAATTATTGATCAAATTGCTTTTCAAACCAATATTCTTTCACTCAATGCAGCCGTAGAAGCTGCAACTGCGGGTGAAGCAGGAAAAGGTTTTGCTGTAGTTGCAAGTGAAGTTCGAAACCTTGCTAACAGAAGTACTCAAGCAGCCAAAGAGATAAAAAATATTGTTGAATTTGCAAAAGAAAAAGCAGACCAAGGCAAAGATATTGCCAATGATATGATAGAAGGTTACAGTTGTCTTCATCATGATATTGATAAAACCATTCATATTATTAATAATGTAGCAAACATATCAAAAGAGCAACAAGAGGGAATAGTACAAATCAACAACTCCATGTCTATTTTAGAACAACAAGTACATACAAACTCTGAAGTCTCTTCACAAGCTCATATCATAGCAACAAACACATCAAATATCGCAAATACTATTGTAGATAAAGCCAATGAAAAAGAGTTTGAAAATAAAGATACAATTTCTTGTAGCCGATGTGCATAAAAGTCTAACCATGGTTAGAAATATTTATATCAAAATAAATTGTACTATATAACATTAAAAGTTCAATTTAAGAGTAATTGTTGTTTATATTTAATGTCTTATCCATAAAAAAATGAGATTAAATTGAAAGTGAAGAGCAAACAATTAATGACAAAGTATAAAGACTACATTATCTTTTTTATATTACTCATACTACCTGCTACAATACTATTTACTGTCAATGACAATAATGCTATTGCTATGGGTGGTATACTGTTATGTTTTGGATTACTGTTTGCTTATTTAAACAAATCTTATACTATACACGACATCAAAAAACTCTTCTAACACCGTTAGTTAAATAATTATATATATAAAGAGTGTTTCTTTTTGAACACCCTCCTCCTAAAAAAAGAAGATTTACACTTTTTTGTAACAGTTATTTGTTATAATTATTACAGTTATTAATATATTTTAGGAATCATTTGAAATTTTTACACACTTCTGACTGGCACTTAGGTCAAAACTTTATGGGAAAAAGCAGAATTGAAGAGCATGAAGCTTTTTTATCTTGGCTTTTAGAAACAATAAAAGAAAATAATATAGACGTATTACTTGTATCAGGAGATATCTTTGATACAGGAACTCCACCAAACTATGCACTTGAAATATATTATAACTTTTTGAAACAACTATCACAAGTAAATAGTTTAAATACAAAGATGACAACCCAATGTTTGCAAATACAGAGATAAGAGAATTAGCCACAAAACTTGAGCTAACAATCCTAGCAGTTAAAATAGAAAAAAGTGAAAAGCAACTAAGAGCAAAAGAGTTAAAAGCTATAAGTTTAGATGAACTAAGTGTTCAAGAGGTTTTTGAAAAAAGATTAGACTTAGAAGAGATAGAAAACAGTGAGTTTAAAGAGCAGTTATCACAAACTTTTAATGAAGTAGTCTCAAATCTTCATGAAGAGCCAAAAAGTGAGCAGGTCTAATGAAGATACTAAAAGTAAGACTACAAAATATAAACTCCCTAAAAGGTGAGTTTAGCATAGACTTCCAAGAGTTTTTGCATGATGAATCTCTTTTTGCCATAACAGGACCAACAGGAGCAGGGAAAAGTACAATCCTAGATGTAATTACTTGTGCCTTATATGGAAGAACAGCCAGATTAACAAACCCAAATGACTTGATGAGTAGACACACAGGCGAGTGTTTATGTGAAGTGGAGTTTGAAATCAAAGGCAAAGTCTATAGAAGTTCTTGGGCGCAAAAAAGAGCTAGAAAAAATCCAAATGGAAACTTCCAATCTGCTAAGATGGAGATAGTAGAATTAGATTCTAACAAAATACTAGAATCATATCTTTCAAAAGTACCAAAAGTAGTTGAGGAAATCTCAGGGCTTGATTTTGGTAGGTTTGTTCAATCTATGATGTTAGCCCAAGGAAGTTTTGATGCCTTTTTAAAAGCCAAAGAAAACGAGCGTTCAAACCTACTAGAAAAGATTACTGGAACATATATCTACAAACAGATCTCACAAAGTATCTATGAAACATACTCGTCAAAGAAAAAAGAGATAGAAGCCGATGAGATAGCACTAGGAAGTATAGAACTACTAGAGCCAAACATAGTAGAAGAGAAAACAAAACAACTAGAAACAAATAAAAAAGAAAAACAAGAATTAGATAAAAAAGAAACCGAACTAAAAAAACTATCAAACTACCTAGAAACTCTAAGTAAACTAGAAGTAGATAGTCAAAAATACAACCAAGAGTTTGAGCAAATAAGCAAAGAAAAAGAGGACAACAAAGAACAGTTTTCAAAGCTTGAACTAGCAAACAAAGCCATAAGAATACAAGCTTTGAACCAAGAGAAAAACCAACTAACAAACACAATCACAAATGATAAACAAAGCTTAGAATCTTTGCAAAAAGAGGATAAAGAGTTAAAAGAACAAATCCAAACAAAAGAGCAAACTACATACAATGAAAACTATAAAAAACTAAAAGAATTAAGAACTATAAAAACACAAAGTGATGGTAAGAACTCTTTATATGTAGAAAAAAGTAAAAAAATATCACAACACTTACAAGAGTTAGTAAAACATTTTGAGATAGCATTTGAAACACTTTTAAATGACGAAACACAAATAGACAATCTATACAAAAACTTTTCATCAAATCTAGACACAAAAAAAGAGCAGTTAGAAACTTTAGTAGAACAATATAAAACACTAGAAACCCAAACAAAAGATATAAACCAAAAAGAGCAAAATACAAGAGCCAAACTAAAAGAGATAGAAACACTTCTAAAAGCCCTAAGTGATTATGAAACACTACAAGAGCAAATCACACAAGAGCAAAACAAGATAAAAGAGTACAACGCTCAAATAGAATCACAAACAAAACTAAACGAAGAAAAAACAAAACTAATTAAGCAAATAAACGAAACTCTAAACTCACTAAAACAAACAAGAGAAAAAGAGCTTCTTATCAAAAACTACGAGCAAGATAGAGCTAAACTAAAAGATGGGCAAGAGTGCTTTTTATGTGGTTCAAAAGAACATCCATATATAAATTACTCTTTAAATATAGATACAGAGATAAGTCAAACACTAGCTAAAATAAAAGAGCAAGAAATCTATCTACAAGCGCAAAACAGTGAACTAAACAACGCTCAAATAAACCTAGCCAAACTTAGCTCAAAACTTGAAAGCTCAAACCTAGAAATACAAAAACAACAAACTACAAAAGAGCAAATAGAAGAGTACTTTAAAACAAGTGATTTCAAACTGCAAGAAGACTCAAAAGCCACACTACAAGAGCAAATACAATTTTGCGAAAACGAGCTAAAAGAGTATGTAAACTTACGAGAGCAAAAAGAGTCTTTACAAGTAAAAAAAGAGTCTCTACAAATATCTTTAAATAAAGAGCTGCAAAAACAACAACAGATAAACACAAGCATAAACACTATAAAAGAATTAAAAGAGGAACAATCAACACTAAAAGAAGAGATAACAAAGCTTGAAACCCAAAGCAAAAATATCTTAGATATAGAAGATTTAGACCTTTTTGAGAAAAATATCCAAGAGAGTTTAGACACTGTTTCAAAACATTATAACAGTTTGCAAAACCATCTTTCAAGCCTAAAATCAAAAGATGAATCCCTATCAAAACAGATAGTTCAACTAAATAAAAAACAAGAAGATGACAAACAAAACTTACAACTCATAAAAGAGAAGTTTGAGAAAGCTTTAGTAGAGTATGGCTTCAACTCACAAGAGGAGTTTGAAAAAGCAAATTTACCAAAAGAAGAGTTTGAAACCCTAACAAATCTATGCAAAACTATAGAAGAGAAATACACACAAATACAAACTCTAAAAACAGACACAAATAAAAAACTAAAGGAACACAAACTCTTAGAAAAAGAGATAAACCCTACAAGATGATATAAACAAAGAGTTACAAAACCTACAAAGCACGATAGACCAACTACAAGAAACCATAGGAAGCATCTCAAAAGAGTTAGAAATAAATACCCAAAATATAAAAAAATCAGAAGATAAAATCAAACAACTTGAAAAGAAAAAACAAGCCTTTCAAGTATGGGTAAAACTAAATGATATGATAGGCTCAAGCCAAGGGGACAAGTTTGCTAAGTTTGCCCAAGGTATCACCCTAGACCAGCTAATCTACCTAGCAAACAAACACCTAGAAATACTTAGCCCAAGATATGAACTCCAAAGAAACACAGAATCAAACAAACTCTTAGATATAGAGATAATTGACGGCTTCCAAGGAGACGCAGTAAGAGGTGTAAACACTCTCTCAGGGGGAGAAAGCTTTATAGTAAGTCTATCTTTAGCCTTAGGACTATCAAGCCTAGCAAGCCAAAAGATAAGTATAGACTCACTTTTTCTAGATGAAGGGTTTGGAACACTAGATAGCGATAGTCTAGAACTAGCACTAAATGCACTAAATCAACTGCAAAGTTCAGGAAAGATGGTAGGCGTGATTTCCCATGTGGAAGCACTAAAAGAAAGAATTCCATTGCAGATAAAGATAGAGCCTAAGGGTGATGGGACGAGTGGTTTGGAATTGAATACATTTATTTTTAAATAAAATATTTCTAGACAAGTATATTTAGATAAAATATACTTATCTAATTAAAATAGTATAATCAAAAATGACTATTTTAGATATTTATAAACTAGAAAAAAGTAATTCTTAAAGTAGTTGAGAAAAAATAATAGATTAGTTAATAGATTTTGGAGGTTATATAATGGGATTTATGAAAGAAGTTTCTATGATGATGGATGAAGGATTCAACATGGAAGATGCTGTTAAACATGTAGAAGAAGGAAGAGAAATACATCGTACCACTTTATATAGTAGAATACAAAATATTTTGGAACAAAGTGATGGATTTATTAATATTAAAACTTTAAAAGAAGAGTTAAATAATTACAAATATCATAATCCAAATATCGAGACAAACAAAATACTTTTAGAAATATTAAAATATCCTAGCAATTTTTATTATATTGATGGACTTATTATTGATACTAAAGAAGAAGTATTCCAAAAGATTAAAAAGTATCATGATTATATAAAAAATCTGTTAAGCCCTTATTTTAATAAATCGGATATTCAATATATAGTTAGTTTTTTATTTTTTTATAAAAGACTTAACGAATATGAAAATCGTCAATTAGATGATATAAAATTAACTACTTTTATGTTGGAGATAGATAGAAAAAATGTATTAATAGAAAATATAAAACAATTTCACAACTATTATAATTTTGAAATTAATTTAGTAGATGATTTTATTAATTATATTCAAAATTTTAAGATTGAAATACTTGAAGAAATATTTTATATGTTGGAACAATTAGACACTACAAAATATAACCAAGTTGAATTTGGTAAAATTTATGAATATTTAATCGATAAAGACATAGAACACAATTTTACTAACAAATCTATGCAACAGCTAATGTTAAAATTTTTTGAGTTAGGTGATAATTCAACTGTCTTAAATCCTTTTGGTGGATTGGGTGGTTTAGTAATTGAATCTATCCTAAATAATTCAAATATTAATCTTGAGTATAGTGAAATAAATAAGAGAACTCTTCAACTTGGTTTTATGTCTATTTATATGTATGGACACTTTAATATAAAATTTAATCATGAAGATTCTTTTCTCTCATATCAAGATAATCAAAAGTATGATTATTTGATTACAGAATTGCCACTTGCTAGAAAATTTACACAAAATGAATCATATTCTAGTAGTGTTAACAATATTAAATTTAATAATCCAATAGGCAATATCAAATCTAAAGAATCAATACTTTATTACATGATATATACATTATCAAAAATTAACAGTAGTGGAAAAGCTATATTTAATGTTCCAACAGGATTTCTTTTTTATACCTCTACAGATTATATAAAAGTAAGAAAATATTTAATTGAAAATGATTTAATTGAAGCTATTGTAAATCTACCTTCTGGAACAATGTATCATTCTGGGATTAATACATCACTACTACTTATAAATTTTAATAAGAATGAAAAAAATAAAATCAAAATAATAAATGCTCAATTACTGTATGAAGCTAAGACTAGAAATAGAGAAATTGTCAATGAAAGCATTTTAGATATTGATACCATAATGGATTCTTACTATGATGAAACAAAAGATTCATTTTTTATAGATATAGAGAAAATTTCAAAAAAAGATTATAGATTAGATTCAAATATATTTCAAAAAGAAATTTTTGAATTACACCATGCTTTAGAAGACGGGAAAGCTAAATATCTAAAAGATTTGGCTGTAATAAAAAAAGGTAAAAATTTTAATAAATATAAGCTTTCTAACCAAGGTGAATTTCCTATTGTGAAAATTCAAAATTTACATAATGATGTATTGGATTTCTATATAAATAAAAATGATACTTTCGATATGTTACAAGATGTTTCCAGTAGAGATGTGATTTGTGAAGAATGTATTCTAATAGCTTCTGTTGGTGAACAAATAAAACCGACAATATATCGACCAACTAGCAAACTACCAAATATTTTTATTACAACTAATATAATAGCCTTGGTACCAAAAGATGATACGGTTTCAATAGAATATTTATATTACCAAATGTATTCAAAAATTGTCACAGAACAAATAAAAAATTTAACATCGGGTTCTATTAGAACTTTTTTAACAATATCAAGTATATCAGAACTTGTAATTCCTTATGTAGAATTAGAAGAGCAAACAAACTTTATTGATACACAAAAAGCAAATATTATAGCTTTACAAAGAGCTGAATTTGAAACAAAATTAAAACTCATTGGATACAAAGAAGAAGTTGAATCAAAAGAAAGTGATATTGTTAGAACTTTAACTCATCAATTAAGAGCTATATTATCTACAATAAATATGGATGTTGATATTTTAAAAACTATTATGGATTCACAAGATGTAGGAAGTTTAAAAAATAAAAATTTGATTATTCCAGAAGACACTGATTTTGCAAGACCAATAGATTATACTCTTGATGAAATTAGTAACAAAATTAAAGCAAATTCAAAAAAATTACATGATAGTTTAAATATAGTAGATAAAGTAATGCGTTTTAAACTTGATAATAATGATTTTGAAAATGTTGACTTATACGATTTTTTTACCAAATATATAGAATCAAAAAAAACAGAAAATGGGAATAACTTTACTATTAATGTAAAAGGGAAAAGTGTTTATGTTGATTTTAATAAAGCTTCATTTGTTGAGTTATTAGACCAACTAATTTCAAATGCTAGAAAACATGCTTTTAAAGATAGTAATAATGATTATAAAATTGATTTTAATATAAGAGAAAATAAATCAAAAGAAATAGTAACTATTGAATATTTTAATAATGGTCAAAAATTTAATGTTTCCAAGGAAGATTATATAGGAGCGTTTAAAAAAGGACAATCGAGTGATGGCTCAGGTATAGGCGGCAATTTTATTTATAGAATTATTAAAGCCCATAATGGAGACTTGTTTATTGATACAAAAAATGATACAGGATTTAAATTTAAAGTTGAAATCCCACTAAAACATAATGGAGAAATATAATGAATAATATATTAATAATAGATGATCAAAAAGAATTTGTAGATGCATTTCTTACAAAAATGAATGCTAAAAGTATAAATGTAGCTGCGGCAAGAAGTTTTGAGGGGCTTAAAAAAGAAATGCCAAAACTTTATCATAAAATTGCAGTTGTAATATTGGATATAAAATGTTTAATTAATGATAATCAAGAAGTAGAGAATGAAGATTTTATAGGAACAGCGATAACTTATCTAGACCAAAATTATCCAAAATTTCCAAGAATAATTTTAACTGGAGATGATGAATCATTTACTGGATTTCAACGATTTTATAAACATGAAGAAGTTTTTTTAAAAGGACAAGAGGATGATTTATTTACAAGAATTAAATGGTATTGTGATAATTCAGAAAATTTGAGAATTAAAAGAGATTATCAAGATATTTTTGAAATTTTTGAGCAAAACTTAATGGATAGTACCCAAGAGATACAAATGTTGAATATTTTAAAAAATTTAAATGAAAAAGACTCATCTAAATTTAAGGGAATATTGAGTGATGTACGGTCTATGCAAGAAGCTATATATAAAAAAATAAATCAAAAAAATAAAACAATTGTTCCTGATATTATGTTCAAACCTAATGGTATGATAGATTGGAATAAATTAATGAAGCATCTTATAGGTAAATCATCAGAAACAAATTGTGTGAAACAACGTATTCCAGATAATTCAGCATATAAAAATCAAACAATTTTTAATTTTTCAGATTCATTATATTGGTCTTGCGGACAATATATACATACTACTCCTGCGGGAAGTTATATGATAAGTAGTTATGCTTTAAAATCATTAATTTATAATTTACTTGAGTTATTAATTTGGGCAAAACAATATTTGAAATAATTTAATACATGTCTTTTAAATTAGAGGATATATAATAAAAATGCAACAACAAACAAAGGTAAAAGACAATGAACCTATCTAAATCCCTCTACACAAGAGGCATCCAATGCCCCAAAGCACTTTGGCTTAAAAAATACAAGCCAAGTGTACTAACACCACCAGATGAACAAGCACAAATTATATTTAAATAGGAGTATGTAAAAAAAATTGATGGATGATATATTGAGAAGTAATGGATAAAAATAAATATTTAATAATTATAGATAATAAAGATAAAACAGAAGATATAGAGCAACTAGATTTTCAAAGTGATTATGCGAATATCAAGTTTATAACTAATGATACAGTTTATAAATATAAAAAACACAGAGTAGTACAACTTGAATTACTAGAAGAATTAGATCCCTCTGATTATATATTGTATTTAGATGGGAAACTTCTTTCAAATATAATTAAAATTCAAAGTTTCAAACTATATTTTAGGATTTTTTATGAAAATGGAAGAAAAAATATTTATAAATCTTCTCGTTTAACTTTTGAAAAAAATTGTTTGACAAATAAAAATTCAAAAAATATTTTAGAATATTTAAAAGAATTATCAAAAAGTGTTGATGAAGAAAATGATTTTTTATTTAATAGCTATGATAAAATGACATTTATTAGTGAAAAAAGTGTTTTATCAAAATATCTAAATGCTTCAGAAATAGATACTAATGAAAACAAAGAAAGTATAATATTTCCTTTTGGTTTTAATCTAAGTCAAGAAAAGGCTGTTCAAAAAGCTTTGTTAAATCAAATTAGTGTGATAGAAGGTCCCCCTGGAACAGGTAAAACTCAAACCATTCTTAATATTATTGCAAATCTTATTATGAGAAATAAAACTATAGCAATAGTATCGAATAATAATGCCGCTACAAAAAATGTATTTGAAAAATTAGAAAAATATGATTTATCTTTTATCTCTGCTTTTTTAGGGAATAAAGATAATAAAGAGGAATTTTTCTCAAATCAAAACACAAAATATCCAGAGTTTATAAAAAACAAAAAAGATATAGATTTAAATAATTTTACAGAAACAATAGTTGATGATATAGAATCTTTAAAAGTGATGTTAGAACAAAATAATGAACTATCAAAATTAAAACAGCTTCAAATGGAACTTAAAGTAGAAAAAAACCATTTTTTGGATCTATATGAAAAAAGAGAAGATAAAATAGATAGTTATCATAAATTTAATAGATTTAATACAGAGAATATATTATCGTTGTGGGCTGATTTTGAGAAAAGACAAAAATTAAATAAGAAAATATCATTTTTATTTAAATTTAAAATTTTAATAAAATATCGAATTCTTTTATTTTCACTATATAAGAACTCTATAGATTCTATTATTTTACTTTTACAAAAGTATTTTTATATACAAAAAGAAAAAGAGGTATTAAAACAGATAAAAAAACTAGAAGATACTTTAAAAGACTTTGATTTTGATAATAGTATGAAACTATTTAGCGAAAAATCAATGCTTTTATTTAAAGCTTTTTTATCAAATAAATATGGTTTTAAAACCCAAAGAGATAGCTTTGATGATGATATTTTATGGAAAAGTGATAAGTTTGATAACTTTATTGAAGAATATCCTGTAGTTTTAAGTACAACGCACTCTTTAAGAAACTGTATAGCCAATGGGAAATTGTATGATTATTTGATTATTGATGAAGCTTCACAAGTAGCTATTGTAGCTGGTTCATTAGCATTGTCTTGTGCAAAAAATGTTGTAGTTGTTGGAGATTTAAAGCAATTACCTCATGTAATAAAAGATGAGACAAAAGAAATCGTTAATAATATATATAATAACTACAAAGTTAGCAATCCTTATAATTATGAAGAAAGTTTATTATCTTCTATTTCTAAAATTTATAAAGATATTCCTAAAACATTGTTAAAAGAACATTATAGGTGTCATCCCAGAATTATAGGGTTTTGTAATAAAAAGTTTTATAATAATGAGTTAATAGTTCTAACAAAACAAAATGATGAAGATATACCTCTTACTTTATATAAAACTGTAGAAGGTAATCATGCAAGAGGAACATATAATCAACGGCAAATAGATGTGATTGAAAAAGAGATATTACCGAACATAGACAAAATAAATATAGGGATTGCATCACCTTTTAGAAAACAAGTTTCTAAATTAAATAATTTATTTGAAAATGATGAAGAGATTGTTATAGATACAGTTCATAAATATCAAGGCAGAGAAAAAAATATAATGATTTTATCAACTGTTGTAGACAAAGAAAATGACTTTGTTGATAATGAAAATCTTCTAAATGTCGCAATTTCAAGAGCAGTTGATAAACTTTTTGTTGTTGTTTCTGATAGAGAGAAAAATAAAAATATGAAAGATTTAGTAAATTATATTAAATATAACAACTTAGAGATAAAAGAAAGTAAGGTATATTCAATTTTTGATTTATTATATCAAAGTTATTCCCCATACTTAAAAAAATATTTAACAAAATATAAAAGTTTGAGCAAGCATAAATCAGAAAATTTAATGAATATTGTTATTGAACAAATATTAAGTGAGGATATATTCTCTCACTTAGGTAGAGTTATTCATATGCCATTAAATAGATTAATTAGGGATTTAAGTATACTGACTGAAAGAGAACAAAAATTTGTTCTTCATCCTGAATCTCATATTGATTTTCTGATATATAACAAAATTAATAATAGTACTGTATTAGCTGTAGAAGTTGATGGGTATGCATATCATGAAAATAATCCTGAACAATTAGAAAGAGATAGAGTAAAAGACTCTATTCTAAATAAAAGTGAGATAGCTATTATGAGGTTTAAAACTAATGATAGTAAAGAAGAAAAAAGATTAAAAAAATGTTTGATTAATCTGTTATGAATAGATAGAAAGACAATTACAAAATGCAATATGGGATGACCATCGTATTTGGTATAAGTTTTGATAATGATTTTTAAATGTATCTGGTGGGTCATGAAGGACTCGAACCTTCGACCACTCGGTTATGAGCCGAGTGCTCTAACCAGCTGAGCTAATGACCCATAATAAACAAATGGCGGACAGAGAGGGATTCGAACCCTCGGTACCGTTACCAGTACGCATCCTTAGCAGGGATGTGGTTTCAGCCAACTCACCCATCTATCCTTTGGTTTGAGGTTGTAATTTTATTGAATAATAGTTAAAACATCGCTTAAATTTGACAAAGAATTTTAGAGTTTTTCTAAAATTCTTTTTACGACGTCTGCGGGGTTTTCAGATTTATAAATGGGTCGACCAACAACGATAAAATCGACACTTTGTTCTTGTGCTAAAGCAATGTCTGCAACACGTTTTTGATCTCCTGCATCCTCACCAAATGGTCGAATACCTGGACACAGTGTTACAAAACTGTTTGAAGTGTTGTTTTTAATATCTTGACTCTCAAAAGCAGAACATACAACACCATGAATCCCAGACTCATGTGCATCTTTTGCAAACTGCGTTGCTTTTGACGCAATATCTTGATTATAAACTGCTTGAAAGTTTGCCTCATCAAAGCTTGTCAATGCCGTTACAGCTAGAACGATGGGTTGTTGTTCACACCCTTTTAATCTTTCCATTACTGTACTCATAGCAACTTTTCCTGCACTTGCATGTACATTAAACATATCCACACCAAACTGTGCAATCTCTTGTGCAGCATCAGCCATGGTATTGGGGATATCATGAAGTTTTAAGTCCAAGAAGATTTTAAAGTTAGGATTAATCGCTTTAAGTTGAGCTAAAAAAGCATATCCGTCTCGAATAAATGCTCGTAGCCCTACTTTTAACCAAACATCATACTCTTTGATTTTTTCTACGAGTTCTAGATTCTCTTTTGCACTGGGCAAATCTAATGCAACACACAGTTTCACTTATTGACCTTGTCAAGTAATCCATTGATAAACTTAGGTGCATTGTCCCCTGCAAGTCTTTTTGCAAGTTCAATTGCTTCGTTGATGATAATAGGTTTGTCTAAACTTTCAAACTTAATCTCATACGTTGCCAATCGTAAAATTGACCGCTCCACTGAACCAATATCTTCTAAACCCCGTTTGTCTAAATGCAATGTGATTTCCGTATCGATTTCTTCAATGTGTTCAATCACTCCATTAAAAAGTCGAAGTGCAAACTCTTTTTGTTTGTTTCTGATTTTTCTGTCTTCTAAAATATCATCCACAAAACTTGCAATGCCTTCATTCCCTAAATCATAGGCGTATAAAAGACCAATTACTGACTCTCGGGCTTGTGCTCTTGTTGCCAACCTTATTTCCCCATTTCGCTGTATAAATCCAGCATCTCAATAATTGTTACCATCGCTTCTGCACCTTTGTTTCCTACTTTGCTTCCAGCTCGCTCGATTGCTTGCTCGATTGTATCCGTAGTTAATACCCCGTTTGATACAGGTTTACCATATTTTAGTGCCACTGTTGCAATCCCTTTTGTGGCTTCTGCAGAGATATAATCAAAGTGTGGAGTTGCACCTCGAATCACAGCACCAACACAACAAACAGCGTCATATTTACCTGTTGCCAAGGCTTTTTCAAGTGCAAAAGGGATCTCAAATGCACCTGGAACTAAAATCAAATCTAAATTTTCTTCATTACCACCGTGTCGTAAGAATGCATCTTTAGCACCTTCAACCAATCTGTCAGTAATAATATGGTTAAATCGTCCATTAATGACAGCGATTTTTTCATTTCCATTGAGTCTTAATTTACCTTCAATTGTCTTCATGTTTACTCCGTATTCTATTTATGTTTGCGATTATACTACAATTAATCATTAAGCCCTCTTAATTGCCTAATGCCTCTTTAATTGCAAAAATATCATTCACTGTTTTATACAGTTCATCCACTTGCAGCATGTTAGGACCATCACTTTTTGCCACACTTGGGTCGGTGTGTGTTTCAAAGAAGAAACCATCCACACCCACTGCGGCAGCTGCTTTTGCCATGTATGGAACAAAAGCTGAATTCCCTCCTGTTGTTCCACCCGTACTTGGTATTTGAACAGAGTGAGTGGCATCAAATATCACAGGTGCATACTCTCTCATAAGAAGTAAGTTTCTCATATCTACAACTAAGGCTCCGTATCCAAAGGTGTTTCCTCGTTCGCACAACCACACCCCTGCCTCTTTTGAGTTTTGGTAATTGACCTCATCAAAGCCTCGAGTTTGTAACACTTTCTCTACGGGATGTTTCATCGCATCTGCTGCTAGAAACTGCCCTTTTTTAATATTGACTTTAGCCCCCGTTTTAGCTGCAGCTACAAGTAAATCTGTTTGTCGGCACAAGAACGCTGGAATTTGAACAATATCCACAACCTCAGCGGCCATCGCTGCTTGATGTGATTCATGAATGTCTGTAACGACTTTATATCCAAACTCTTTTTTCACCTCTTCAAAAATTCGTAAGCCCTCTTCTAAACCGGGCCCACGGTATGAACTTAAACTGGTTCGATTGGCTTTATCAAAAGAGGCTTTAAAATAGAATTCCACTCGCTTATCTTCACTGAGTGGTTGCAATTTTTTTGCAATGTCAAAGACCGTCTCTCTGTCTTCTAAAACACATGGACCTGTTAATATAATCATTTAAATAACCTTTGTTTAAAAATTGTTTTTTCTTCCCCCGTGAGTGCATAGTAGAACTCATAAGGGTTTTGAGCAATATACTCAATGTCATTTTGTGCATACGCATCGCATGCAAACAAAATTTTGTCATCTTGCCGTATGGGCATATTCCAATGAGGCAGGACAATCGTATCATCACTTCTAAGAAGCAACAACGGAATGACATTGTTATGTTGATGACGATTATGCAGTGAAACTTGAAAAATGCTTAACATCAATTCGCTTTTTTCTAAAAAGTTAATCACCTCAGGTGCTTCTTGTTCATTGATAGTCATCTCGTATAAAAGCGGTGCATTATCAATTTTTTGCAATAAATCTTTGACCAAATGCATCGCCCAAGCTTCATCTTTTTCCATGATGCATCGAGCAAACTGATCCGCCAATGGGTTGATCAACGCATTGGTGATTTTATTGATGATGATTTTTGATGGCATAAACAGATAATTCATTTGAGCATTGCTAAAAATCGAGACATCATCCATCTCATCTTCTCTTGCAAGCGTTAAAATACTGCTGTTGAGTTTTCGTGCAGTTGCTAAAATAGAGATATTGACCGTGTCATTATTGGTAAATGCCACAATAGCAACCGCTTCTTTTACTCCTGCTTGTTCTAATACCTCTTTATCATCTGCATCCGCCACGATAAAATTTTGAAGCTCTCGTTCACTCAAACCATCAAGCTTTTTTTTGTTTCTTTCAATAAAGAAAAGATCCACCTCTTTTTCATCTTTAAGGGTACGATAAATGCTCTGTCCCATTCGTCCAAAACCACATACAATATATCGCCCAATTGGCAGTTTTGGCATATGCGCATCCAATGTATCAATTTGGTACAACCACTTTTCAAGTTTGAGTAAATGCGGCGATTGTATCGCCATTTTTAACTCATTGGCAATCGTAACAAAAGGATTGACAATGATTTCTGCATTGATATCGTTTAAATTATTCACACTTTTAGGGTGAGTAGCTTTAACTGCTAAAGTGATGTTCTTATTTAAAAGCTTAGAGACAATTCCTATCCGTAAATTCAGTGCATCATTGTTAAACAATGAAACCACCGCTTTACAATTTAGGCGTGAAATCCCCGCAGCTTCAAGCGATTTTGGAGAGTGTACGTTATCCAATAACACTGGGACTGTTGGCGTATAACTCTCTAAAATAAGTGAATTAACTCTCTCTTCATCTTTTTCAATCACCACGGCTCGAATATCTGCATCAAGCAGTCGTTTGATGATTTCACTGGTGATGTAGTTGTAGCCTAAAAGGATGATATACTTTTTACGTATGGCTTTGACTTGTCGTTTAAATCTCACCCTTGAAATTTCATGCAAAAACATCTTATTTTGCAACAGACTGATTAATGCTCCCACACCATAAAACCAACCAATTACGGTCAAATAGACACAAAATGAGACCCACAGCCTTTGAGCATAAGTAAACTCATAAGGTGTTTCTCCAAATCCAATGGTAGTAGCTGTATACGTAATAAAATAAAACGCATCAAAGATACTCATGTGGTATGGATTGCCATTGCTGTCTACACCCTCAATAATCAGCAAACCTGTAATTGAAATGGTGTAGGTTAAGATGATGACAATAAAGGGCATCCTCATCTTGTGAAAGACGATCCAAAGTGAACTGTTTTGCACAATCATTCCTATTGGTTAAGCAAATCTATCGTTTAGACTTAATGGTTTCACCCACATACAATGCAACAGAAGTGATATTGGCCAACAGTGCTCCACCACTTAACGAAATAATAATTGATGCAATCTCTCTGTCAATTGTATAGGCATACGCTGCTACTCCCCAAATAATGGCTGCTGCAATCAGTTGAATATCTGCAACCAGTGAAGTTGCTAAAAGCACTGAACCCATTTGTGTTTTATCACCCAGTTTCAAAGTGGTCGCAATAAGGTTAATGATAATTGCTGCAAAGAGCTCATACTTACTGTGCGTCTCTAATGAATCAATATCTCCATAGAAAAACCCAAAGTTAATTGTCATCGCTAAAATGATAAAAAATCCAGAAATTACTTTGTCTAAATTCATACTTCTTCCCCTACTTTGTAACTAAGCTTTTACTTTACTGACCAAATAGCCACTGTAAACTATGAGCATTATACCTAAAAATATCCAAATGTCAGGCCAAGCATCCCCTAAAAAAAGCCCCAAAATAATTGAAAAGACAATATTGGAATAGCTGATGGTTCCTATAATACCTGCTTTGGCACTGCTATAAGCTTTGGTCATATAAATTTGTGCAAACGTTGAGAACAGACCCAATGCGATGATTAAAAGTATGTCCGAAGTTTGAGGCATGGCAAAAGGGGCAATCACAAAATCAAACGTAGTAGTTGTATAAAATTCTGCCAAAATCATTAGAAAAACAGGGCCTATCGTACCAATGGTCATAAAAGATAACACAATGGCTCTGTTCTCATAATAGTTTCTAAGCTCACGAATTGAAGTATAAGCCAACCCAGCGCCCACACCACATAAAATCCCCAACCAGTCTGTTTTATCTAAATTGCTGCCATCAAACTTGGTGATAAATAAAATCCCAATAAAACCAATTAAAATTCCAACCCAACCCTTAAACGAGATTCTCTCTTTGACAAAAATGTATGCAAATATTGCTGTAAAAATAGGAGACGTTTTAGAAAAAGTCATCGCTTCAGCTAAAGAAATTTGTGAAATATTATAAAAAAACATCAATAAAGCTGTAAAACCTGCTAAACCTCTGAACACTAAAAGCCAAAACTTCCCACCCGTTTGTTGCAAAGGTCGTTTATACACAGACAGTGCAATTAACACAACACCAAACACATTTCGAAAAAAAACCACTTCAACAGAGCTCATATTGTCACTCAACTCTTTTGCAAAAGCACCCATAAAAGCAAATAACAGCGAAGCTATCAACATGTACTGTATTCCCTGTTTTGTCTCGTTCGTCATATAATCCCTACTTATTTCAAATCAAAATTTAATACATATTTTGTTAAAATCCATCCTATTATCAATCTAGGAGAATCAATGTCATTTTTAAATGACCCACAATATCAATTGCCCATTGCACTTATTATTTTTATATTCTTCTTGCTTGCACGAAAACTGTTTCGAATCATTATATTTACATTTATAAGCAAACTCGTTACAAAAACAAAAACAACGTTTGACGACGAACTGCTACATGCAGTTGAAAAACCAACACACTTTCTTTTTATTGTTATTGGTTTACAGGTGGCTTTAGGATTTATTGAAATTCCAGAAGATCTGCAAGCATTTGTCGGTCACACCATAAAATCCCTCTTTGGATTTACTATTTTTTGGGCGATTTATAACATGCTCAATCCACTTTCAAATGTGTTGCATAAAATCACCGCTAAGTTCGGTAAAGAGTTAAGCGATGATATTACAAACTTCATAATAAAGAGTTTAAAATTTGTCGTTATTTCCATCGGGTTTGCTGCCATTATGAATGAGTGGGGATACAACATCAGTGGCTTCTTAGCGTCACTTGGTTTAGTGGGTATGGCACTGGCACTGGCTGCCAAAGATACCGCAGCCAACCTCTTTGGTTCACTGGTTATTTTCTCAGATCGACCCTTTAAAATTGGGGATTGGATTTACACTCCCGATGTGGAAGGTATTGTTGAGCGTATTGGTATTCGTTCAACCAAAATACGAACCTTTGCACAAGCCTTGGTCACCGTACCCAATGCCGTTTTAGCCAACAGTGCCATTTTAAATTGGTCAGCCATGGGAAAACGTCGTATTAAGATGCAATTGGGTTTGACCTACTCTACAACGGCCTTACAGATGCAAACCATTGTGGAAGAGTTACGGGAAATGCTCTTAAATCATAAAGAGATTCATCAAGAGACCATTCACATCTACTTTACAGATTTCAATGACTCTTCACTGGGTATTTTTTGCTACTTCTTTACCAATACAATTAATTGGGGAGAGTACATGAAAGTAAGAGAAGATGTCAACTTAAAAGTGATGCAACTTGTAGAGAAAAATGGCGCTTCATTTGCGTTTCCAAGTCGTTCAATCTATATTGAAACCGACAATGAAAACAGCAACACCAATCAATTAATTTAAACAGGATAACAATGAAATATTTACAAATTTTAGGACAAAAAAAACTTGCTGGAGAAGTGAGCATTTCAGGAGCAAAAAATGCTGCACTGCCACTTTTAGCCTCAACCATCTTAGCAAAAAATAGTGTAGAAATCTGCAACTTACCCAATGTTGTGGATATCAATACCCTGTTAAAACTGCTTGAGATGTTAGGAAGCAGTTTTTCTAAAATTGATAACAACTGTATTACGATTAATACACTCAACATCAATGAAACAAAAGCCACCTATGACATCGTCAAAACCATGCGAGCTTCGATTTTAGTTTTAGGACCACTGCTGGCACGATTTGGACATTGTGAAGTGTCACTGCCGGGAGGATGCGCGATTGGTCAAAGACCTGTTGATTTACACTTAAAAGCTTTAGAGCAAATGGGTGCCATCATTGAGATTAAAGCGGGATATATTCTTGCAACTGCACCCAAGGGATTAAAAGGTTCTACGATTGTTTTTGATAAAATCACCGTAACGGGAACAGAGAATATCATTATGGCAGCAGCCTTAGCTCATGGTACCACTAAAATCATCAATGCGGCTAAAGAGCCTGAAGTGGTACAACTGTGTGAAGTCTTAAGAGATGCTGGATTAAACATCAAAGGCATTGGTACCAATGAAATTGAGATTGAAGGAACCGCACAAGAGCTATTAGAGTTCAAAGATTTTGGCATCATTGCTGATAGAATTGAAGCAGGAACTTACCTTTGTGCAGGCGCCATTGCAAACAGTAAAATCACTTTGAATAATGTCATACCCATGCACTTAGATGCTGTGTTATCTAAACTTGAAGAGATGGGATTTGGTATTGAAAAAACAGATACAACCATTACCTTACTACCTGCAAAAAGCATCAAACCAGTGAAACTGACAACCACAGAGTACCCAGGCTTTCCTACAGATATGCAAGCACAGTTCATGGCACTTGCAACACAAGCCAATGGGGTGAGTATCATTGATGAAAATCTGTTTGAAAACAGATACATGCACGTGAACGAACTTCTTAGAATGGGAGCAGATATTACACTCAAAGGGCATACAGCAACCATCACTGGAACGCCAAATGCATTGACAGGAACGGATGTCATGGCAACTGATTTACGAGCAAGTTCAGCATTGGTACTGGCTGCACTTGTTGCCAAAGGGACAACCAATATTCATCGAATCTATCATCTTGACAGAGGCTATGAAAATTTAGAAGAAAAACTCACTGCACTTGGAGCAGATGTCAAACGTTTCAACGAGTAGAACTCTCGGGAACAGCTCTTTAGAGGTACCCTTAAGTGAGTTTGTATTACAATTAAAAATTAACACAAAAAGGTGAACAAAGTATTATGAAATTAGAAATATCACTCTTTAAATTTGATGCTCAATCGGACTACTTACCCTACTATACAAAACATTTTGTAAAAATTAAAGAGGAACGCACACTTTTAGATGTTCTTAAAACCATCCACAAAGATGAAGCGTTTGGGTTCAATCCACACATCGATTTTGGTGTGGTTTTAAATGGACTTTATACCACTTTGGATATCGAACTTGAAACCATTAAAAAAGAGTTTGGAGTAGAGCTTCAAATTGAACCTGTGAGCATAAAACGCGTTTATAAAGACCTACTTATCAATGAAGATGACTTCAACGAAAAATTCAAACTGCTTGAAGCCTTTACAACACAAGCAGACAAAGCACTCTATGACTCTTATAAACTCTACTATTATGCGTCAAATACATTGAATGTCAATGAAGAGTATATCGGCGATGCAATTATATTATTGGCGTATGATCTGATCCAAAAACAGCCAGAAAACAAAATGGCTATTTTAGAAGTTCTCAATTCTAAAGAAAAGGGCATCGCATTTCACACTTCACTGAAAAACAGAGTTTTTAATCTTCCTGAAGAGATTGAAAATAGTATTATTGCCCTTCAAAAAGAGTTGAATGTTGTCTCTGAAGCATCGGTACAACTATTGAAAAAAGGTTCAAAAAACATTGACTTTGATAAACCATGTGGTACATCCATCATTAAACACACCTTTAAAGAGTTTAATATTGCATATTACACCGGAAACAAAGGGTGTGAAAAGACACACAACCTTTTACATGCTTTGGATGCAAACTATTTACAACTGCAAAGCATGAACAATGACATTGCAAAAGAGGTGTTTCATCTCAATGAAGATTTTACCTATAAGCTTGCTGCGGAAGTCATCTTAGATGCCTTTGACAACGGTGCAGACTTTATGGTTGTGGACAATGAAGATGACTTCTATTTATTTGATGGAAAAAGAAACGAACTGCAACGTGTCAGTGGAAGAGAGGTCAATCTTCCCGTCATTCACAGCAATGAGTTATCAAAACTGGTATGTGGACTTCATGATGAAGCACAAAAAACACTCGCCCAACACAGCATTAATCCTCAACTGATCTGATGAAACTGGGTTACGAATTTATTCTCGCGTCAATAGCAATGTTTCTAATGCTATTGCCGCTTTATATTTATGTTAAAAAAAGAAAAAAAAGCCTCTTTGAAAAATCAGATTTAGAGCACTTTAAACACGAAGTAGAAATCTATTTTTCCAACCGACATCCAATGGTTCCACTGGATTATTCTATTTTTAAAACCAGTAAAGAACAAGCAACCAGTGATAATATGGAAGAGGTGATGGTCATAGAGGATTTAGTCTCACAATTTATTCATATGCCTTATAGTTTAAAGACTCAGCCCTCAGTAGGGAAAGAATTACTTTGGGCAACGTACGAAGAGAACTCCTTTGTCAAAAAAGACAAAATCCCCAAAGATCTTTCTCAACGAAAAGAGTTGGTTTACAGAAGAGATTTACAAACGTGTAAACGGTGTGGGCAAAAACTCAAACCAACCGATGCTTACTTAGGAATGATCAAAAAGATAGAGGATGGTGGCACGTATCATTTAGAAAATCTGGTTACATTTTGTGTAGATTGCAACCGTATTGTTAAAGCAGATGAACCCGCAAAACTGGCATCCTCTTTGAAAATCTATGACGATTTAATCCATCTATCAAATCGTTACTCATAAGCTAAACCCAACTGCTGTAAATGTTGTTGATGCACTTTTACAGAGTTTACAGCCGTTGTTGTCTTCTCTTCTTGTAAGTTCTCTTCTAATTTTTTTGCAAACTTTTTTTGAAGTGCTTTTAAACTGCTCAACTCTTGTGTGACTTGCGTTAAATTCTTTGAACTGGGCACAATATATGGAGTTAATATCACCACTAAATTGATACGATCTTTGGCATTTTTAGTGTCTTTAAAAAGGTTTCCTAACAGTGGGATATCTGATAAAATGGGAACTTCTGTATTGACTTGCGTCTGTTTATTTTTTATCAAACCACCCAATATAACACTCTCTCCATTGGATACAATGGCCGTGGTTTTCACCTCTTTTTTAGTGGTATCAGGATTGACTTGTCCTTGTTGCAGCTCTTTTGCATCTTCTTGTATGGCTTGTATATCTAAAACTACTTTTTGTTCATTAGAGACACGAGGTTTGATTTTCAGAGTCAGTCCAATGTCTTCTCTTTGAAAACTGTTATTGGTCGTACCCCCATCGGTTGTGGTTGAACCCGTTTGAAACGATTTTGTCTCCCCTACATAAATAATCGATTCTTTATTATTCATACATAAAATGGAGGGTTGAGAAACAATATCAATGACTTGGTTCTCATTTAAAAAGTTCAACGTTGCACCCAAAGAAATAGCAGATTGCAATGTCTTGGTTTCAAAGGAAAAAAGTGAAAAAATACTCTCATTAACCGCATTGCTTACGCCACCTAAATTGGCACCCAAAGAGAAAATGGTATTGCCTGAAACATCCAAACCACTCAATCCATACTTTAAACCTAAACTTTTTGTTTTAAGTTCACTTTGTTCCACAATTTTTGCTTCCACATAGACTTGGTACTTTTCATGGTCTAATTCCGTGATAATCTCTTTAGCTAATGCAATATCTTCTTGAAGTCCTAAGAGAACAAGCGCATTACTGCTGTTATCTTTTGATACAAAAAGTTGTTTGTTTTTAAATCGATGTTGGAGCAGTTCTTCAAGTACGGGAAATACCGTTTCTACATCGGCATTATTTAAACTGATAATTTCAACACTTTTCTTATGATTGTTCTTTGTTTGTTTTTGAATGACCTTATAAATACCCTTATCCAATTTTATGGCATAACCTTTTGATTCCAATACCATTTTTAATAGATTAAAAAGTTCAGAAGGGTTCAATTGTTGGTTGGAAACAAAATCTACGTTGCCTTGGACAGAGTCAATTATCAATATGTTTTTATCTATTTGTTTGGAGGTGATATGAATGAGTTCTTGTATGCTTAAGTCAGTGAAATTGATTTTAATTTTTTCAGAAGGAGAAGAGTAAAGGAGTGTTTGAATCATCAGAAGAAAAGAGAGCGCGGACTTCCTCAAATTCATTCATCCCCTTTATGATTGTTTTAAAAACAACACAATTATAATACAATTTTATAAATTATGCAAGAGAAAAATCACTTAAATTTGACATTTAATGGCAATTCTTTTTGTAATTGTTCCAATTTTTCTTCAGTGGCCGAAAGTGTGAGCGTCACATCTTGTTCAAAAACTTTATGAATAACCTCAATTTCAAGTTGGTTAAGAAGATACTCTATTTGTGAAAGCATACTGTAATCCATTTGAAGCAATGCTTCTTCTTTTTTTTCATACATATAAAGTTCACTCTCATTAATGACGGCATTGACTGCATCACTGTAAGCGCGTACAAGTCCACCTGTTCCAAGTTTTATTCCACCAAAATATCGCACAATTATGACACCTGTGTTAATCAGCTCTTGTCCTGCAAGCACATTCAGACTTGGTTTTCCACTGGTGCCTTTTGGTTCACCATCATCACTGCTGTTTTCAACAATTTGTTCAAACTCATTAAGATATCGGTAGGCATAGACATGATGTCTGGCTTTGGGGTGTTCTGTTTTTAATCGTTGCATCACGTCATCAAACATCACATACGGAAACAGATGTGCAATGAATTTGGACTTCTTCTCTTCAAAAACTGAACTAAACTCTTTTTGAACAAATTTCAACTATAATACCGCCTATGAGATTGGATATATTTTTAACAAAAAACCATGATGTACAAAGCAGAAATAAAGCGTGTGAGCTGATAAAAACATCAAAAGTTAAAGTCAATGGTGAGATTATAACAAAACCATCATTTAATGTGGAACAAACGCATACCATTGAACTGCTTGAAGAGCAACTTTATGTCTCCAGAGCCGCGTATAAGTTAAAATATTTCCTCGAAGAGATTCCTCTAGATATCAAAGGTAAAAAAGCCCTTGACATTGGTTCAAGTACAGGTGGTTTTACGCAAATACTTTTAGAAAAAGAGGTTGAGAGTGTCACTTGTGTTGATGTGGGAAGCAATCAATTGCATGAGAGTATCAAATATCATGCCAAAATCTCATTTCATGAGCAGTGCGATATTCGAAACTTCAAAGCACAAACGCCTTTTGAACTGGTGACCTGTGATGTTTCATTCATCAGTTTGCATCATATTTTAGATGCAATTAATGAACTGAGCAGTCATGAGATTATCATTTTATTTAAACCCCAATTTGAAGTGGGTAACCATATCAAACGTGATAAAAAAGGGGTCGTAAAAGATGCCAAAGCGATTGAAAAAGCACGAAGCACTTTTATAGAAGCGACCAGAAAATTGAATTGGACACTTCAATATCACAGTTTGAGTCAACTTGAAGGTAAAGAGGGCAACCAAGAAGAGCTTCTTTACTTTATTAAGCAGTAGGAGAAACATGTTAGTCGATAAAAAAAGTATCACCTCAATTGCCATTGGTGGTTTTGATGGCATGCACATGGCGCATCAAACACTCTTTGCAAACTTAACAAAAAATGGTGCTATAGTTGTTATAGAGACCGGATATGCCAACTTAACCCCCAAAACCAAACGAGAAGCTTTCACCTCCTACCCGATATACTATTACGATTTACAAAGTATTAAACACTTACAAGGCAAAGAGTTTATGGCACTTTTAAATGAAGAGTTTCCCAACATGCGAAAAATTGTAGTGGGATTTGACTTTTGTTTTGGTGCGAATAGAACTCACTGTATCAGTGAACTCAAAGAGCTCTTTCATGGGGAAGTAGTGGTGATTAATGAAGTGTGTATCAATAATATTCCCGTACACTCAAGAATCATTCGAGAATATATTGTCAAAGGAGATTTCCTCACAGCCAACACTTTGCTTGGCAGAAAATATACCATCGATGGTGTTCAAGTCAAAGGTCAAGGGCTTGGTTCAAAAAGTTTTGTGCCCACAATCAACTTAAAAGTTGAGGATTATTTGCTTCCCAATGAAGGGGTTTATGCCACCAAAACCATCGTAGAAAAACAAAGTTATGAATCGATTACTTTCTTAGGTCACAGAGTAACCACCGATGGTTCTTTTGCTATAGAGACTCACATATTGGACAAGAACTTAACCAACCACAGGAAAGAGGTGCAGATCAAGTTTTTTGAAAAAATACGAGACAATCAAAAGTTTGATTCCTTTGAAGACTTGAAACTTCAAATTGACCAAGACATTATTGATGTTAAAAACTATTTTCAAAAATGATTCAGTGTGCAAAAAAATTATATGAATATAACTTTCAATTCGATACAATATTAAGATGATAGATAAAGTATTTGAAAAATCTATAACCAAACAATTTGAGTTTGATGAAGAGGTTGCATCCGTTTTTGATGACATGCTCAACCGTTCTGTTCCATACTACAAAGAGATGCAACGATTGACCATCAATTTTGCTTTGAATTTTTTAGAGAACAATGATAAAGTGTATGATTTAGGTTGTTCAACTGCTTCAACACTGATTGAACTTGCAAAACATTGTGATAAAGAGTTGCAACTTATTGGGATTGATAACTCAAATGCCATGCTCAACCGAGCTAAAAACAAAGCAAAAGCTTTTGGTGTAGCAATTGAGTTTATTGAAGGAGATATTCACGACATTGCATTAGAAGATGCAAAGTTGATTATCTCAAACTATACACTGCAATTTATTCGCCCACTGCATCGAGAGAAGCTGGTTCAAAAAATTTATGATTCTTTAGAGAGTGGCGGAGTGTTTATATTCAGTGAAAAAGTGATTTCATCCAATAAAACACTCAATAAACAGTCTATTGATGAGTATTATAAATTTAAAAAAACACAAGGTTACTCTGAATTTGAGATTGCTCAAAAAAGAGAAGCGTTAGAAAATGTTTTGATTCCTTACAGTGAAGAGGAGAACAGACAAATGATAGAAGATGCAGGATTTTCACACTGTGAAACCCTTTTTAAGTGGGTGAATTTTGCAACGTTTATTGCCATCAAATAAATTAAAGCCTCTTCTGAGGCTCTTTAGGTTTTGCTTCTTTTAATAGGAATTTATTTCCTATACTAAAAAGAAGAAAGAAATAATACGGTCCCTTTTTATTGGGACTAATAAAAAGGAAATAATATGTTAGAAGTTGGAACAAAAGCTCCAGAGTTTTGTATTCCCAATCAAGATGATGTTGAAATTTGTCTGAGAGATTTAGCGGGAAAATGGATTGTATTATATTTTTATCCTCGGGACAACACACCTGGTTGTACCACAGAAGCTTGCGACTTTACTGCTGCAATGCCAGACTTTGAAGGCTTAGATGCGTTGATTTTGGGTGTCAGTCCTGACACACCTGCTAAACACAGAAACTTTATAGAAAAGCAATCACTGGATATCACACTTTTAGCAGATGAAGATAAAAAAGTGTGTGAAGCGTATGGTGTATGGCAACTTAAAAAGTTCATGGGACGAGAGTCTATGGGTGTTGTAAGAAGCACCTTTATTATCAATCCTGAAGGAAAAATTGCAGCAGCTTGGGAAAAAGTCAACGTTCGAAAGAAGAAAAAAGTCAAAGGTGAAACGGTAGAAGTCCTTCACGTAGACGTTGTTAAAGAGACATTAAAAGAATTACAATCAAAATAAGGAATAAAATGAAAAACAAAATATTACTGCTTTGTGCATCTTTGTTTGTTACACTGTCACTTCAAGCAAAAGAGACAATATGTTATAAAAAAGACTGGTTATCTCCAGGAACGATTGAAACAACAACACTTGATGGAGGTGAGTGTAACTCGACATTCAGTGTTATTGAGATGAAAGAAAAAGGGTGGAATATCAAAGATATTCAAGTGAGTTCTTCTAAAAAGGGTTTAAACTATACCTATACATTTACAGATGTTCAACCTAAAGTCAGTAAATTTTTAAATGCAAAAAAAGAGGTTACGATTCCTTCGTTTGACATCCAATACACAAAAATATATGATGTTTCTAACAATGAAGCAAAAATCAATATAGCAAACCTTAAAAAAGGTCAAAGTGGTATTGTCGTACACACATATGAAGATGGGAAATCGGTGATTGTAAACAATGCACATGTAATAAACAGTAATGAAAGCTACTCTGTTTTACGACTCTCACAATTTGACGATTTAGAGCAAGACGCTATTCCTACAACCAACAGAAAAAGTGCCAATGGTGACACTTTTATTCTGAACTACTTGTATGACGCTTCACTTTTAATTGCACCCACCTCACAAAGTTTCAGTGTGGTAAGAGAAAAATTCAAAAAGAATAACTTTTTACATTCAGATATTTTTGCAACGCACTTAAAACTTGAAAATGAACCATTGCCTTCAAAAAAGACATTTATTAAATTCAGTAAATTCCAAAACATTGGTACCATATTTTTTGTTGTAAACAGTCAAGTCTATGTGGTGGATGCAAAAACATTTTCAGTCTTACACTCATATCCTGTTCTTTACTCAAACAATGATGAACAACTGCCATTTTATACGCGAGTTGCAGAGATTGACAAAGCATTCTGGGATATCGATTTTGATGGTTACATTGACATCATTAAAGACTTAGTGGGTGCCAATGAGCAAACTGAAGAAGAGTACCTCAATGAGGACTTGAAACTTGCAGATGGTCAAAAAACACACCAAGAGAATTATGAAGCATACTATATGAATCTTTTAGGATTAACGGATGTTAGACAATAAACACTTAAATCATTTTAAAAGCATTGTTGGAGTTGAGAATGTCAAATCAGACAAAGCACACCTCATTGCATACTGTTATGATGCAACAAGAGAACGATTTGAACCTGATGCCGTGGTTTTTCCAAGAGATGAACAAGATGTATCAAATATTTTAAAATATTGTAACGAACATAAAATCATTATCGTTCCGCGAGGTGCAGGTTCTTGTTTTACAGGTGGTGCGCTTCCTGCGAATGGAGGAATCATTCTTTCACTTGAAAGACACATGAATCAAATCCTTGAAATTGATATGGAAAACATGCTTGGGATTGTACAACCAGGTGTTATCAATATGGATTTTCAAAAAGCAGCTGAAGCTGTAGGACTTTTTTACCCACCAGATCCAGCAAGCGAGATGTACTGTACTTTAGGTGGCAATGTTGCTGAAAATGCAGGTGGTATGAGAGCGGCTAAATATGGTATTACAAAAGATTACGTTGTCGCTTTACGAGCCGTACTTCCAAACGGAGAGATCATCACTGCAGGTAAAAAGACCATTAAAGATGTAGCAGGATATAACACTGCAGGTATTTTGATTGCTTCAGAAGGAACATTGGCGGTTATTACTCAAATTACCTTGAAACTTATTCCTAAACCAAAATTGAAAAAAACATACATGGGTATTTTTCCTGATGTAACCAAAGCGATGAATGCAGTATTTAAATCACTTGCAGCTGGAGCGAACCCAGTGGCGATGGAGTTTTTAGATGCCTTAGTGATTGATGCTCTCAAACAAAAATTCCCAGATATTGACCTGCCACAAAATGCAGGTGGTATTTTAGTGGGAGATGTGGATGGTTCATCTGAAGCTGAAATCACTTCACAACTTGAAACACTCAAACAATCTTTTAAAGATAATGGTTCCAATGGCTTTATCGTAGCTCAAAGTGATGAAGAGGCAGATAAACTCTGGTTTGCACGTAAAAATGCAAGTCCTGCAACCATGGTGTACGGTACTAAAAAACTCAATGAAGATATTTCAGTTCCAAGAAGTAAACTGCCAGAAGCTCTTGAAGAGATTTACAAAATTGCCGATAAATATGGTTTAAAAGCACCATGTTTTGGACACTCTGGAGATGGAAACATCCATGTTAATGTCATGGTTAAAGATAAAAACAATGAACAAGAGATGGCCGATGGACACAAAGCCATCGAAGAGATTTTTCAACTGGTTGTTGATATGGGAGGTACACTTTCAGGTGAACACGGTATTGGATTATCAAAAGCTCCATTTATGAACATCGCTTTTAACCAAGCTGAGATGGAACTCTTTAAAAGCATCAAAAAAGCATTTGACCCCAATAATATTTTAAATCCATTTAAAATGGGACTTTAAATGAAAAAAGAGAAAAGAGTCGAAAAAACTCCTTTTCAAAAGCTGATATCTGCATTGGATTCGTTTTTTAATGACGACACCACGTATTATGCAGCCAGCTTAAGTTTTTTCACTATTTTCTCTATTCTTCCCATTATTGCTTTAGCTATTTCCATAGTATCAAGCTTACCTCAGTTTGACAACTACATTGAAATCTTTATGCAATATATCTTAGAGTTATTAAACCCTACGCACTCCAAACAATTCATCACACAAATTGAGAATTTCATTTCAAACTCAAATCACTTAGGTTCAATTGGTATTATTTACATGCTGTTTGTATTTACCATGTTTTTTAAAGACTTTGAATACATTGTCAATAAAATTCACAAAGCAAAACGAAAATCGATTTATGCTTCGTTTTTCTTTTATCTATCATTTATATTGGTATTTCCTATTTTATTTGTTGCTTATTTAGTTATGATTGCTTTGTTTGACAATGCATTTTTTAATTTCTTACTCTCTTTTTGTTTTGCGTGGATTATTTTCTTTGGATTATTTAAATTAACGGTCAATCGATACATCGATAATAAAGCAGCTCTTATAAGTTCATTTCTAACACTTGTAACGCTCAGCGTTACTAAAAACCTATTTGTCTACTATGTGGTTTATAATAAAACCTATACAACCATTTATGGCTCACTGGCAACGTTGTTGTTTTTCTTCTTTTGGATATACATCTCTTGGATTATCTATTTATATGGAGTAAAACTGTGTCATCAGCTCAATATCAAAGCCTTAAGTCATCGATTTAAAACAAATACACATGTGGATTAATATTATAGGAGTAATTGGTGTATCTATTGTGGTACTTACCTATTTACTTTTACAATTAGAGAGAATCAATGCAAACGGTTTTGGGTATTCATTTCTAAATGCCTTGGGCTCATTAATGATTCTTTACTCTTTAACATACAATTGGAATCTGGCTTCAGTCATCATAGAATTCTTTTGGATAGTCATCAGCTTATTTGGTTTATATAAATGGTATACAAACAATAAAAAAGAGAAACGTATAAACTGATTTCACTTTCAGAAAATCACCTAACCTATCTTAAAATCCAAATAGTATATTGTACAATAGAAAGAATTTGTGTAGTAAATAATAGATTGGAGTAGTAAGACACAATAAAGCAGTAAAATGCAGACATAAAAAAAGGCCTAGGGTTAAACATCTGATGATGTCTAAAACTAAGCCTGTAAATAAAATTTGTCCCTGAAAAAGATGCAAATCTTTTTTAGCACAAATACTCAAAGCTGGCAGCGGCTTACGTTTCCACACCTGAAAGGTGCAGTATTATCAGCGATGAAGTGCTTGACTTCCAGGTTCGGAATGGAGCTGGGTATTTCCACTTCTCTATAGCCACCAGCA